>JBDHTH010000054.1:0-10550 GCA_039808545.1 Phreatobacteraceae bacterium
GACCTGTTGTGGTTCGGCGGTATCGGCACCTATGTGCGGGCCTCGACCGAAACCGACGACCAGGCCGGCGACCGTGCCAATGACGCGATCCGCGTCACGCCGGAGCAGCTCCGCGTGAAGGTGATCGGCGAGGGCGCCAATCTCGGCATGACGCAGCGCGGCCGCATCGAGGCCGCGATGAAGGGCGTGCGCCTCAACACCGACGCGATCGACAACTCGGCGGGCGTCAACTCCTCGGACGTCGAGGTCAACCTGAAGATCGCGCTGTCGCTGCCGCGCGCCGACGGGCGGCTGACGCTGGAGGACCGCAACGCGCTCCTCGCCCAGATGACCGACGAGGTGGCGGCGCTGGTGCTGCGCAACAACTACCAGCAGACGCTGGCGATCTCGCTCGCCGAGCGGCGCGGCCTGGAAGACCTCGGCCACGAGCAGCGGCTGATGCAGTCGCTGGAGGCGCGCGGCCTGCTCGACCGCGCGGTCGAGTATTTGCCGGACGATGCCGCGATCGCGGCGCGCCGCCGGGCGGGCGCCGGGCTGACGCGGCCCGAGCTCGCGGTCACGCTCGCCTATGCGAAGCTGACGCTGTTCGACGACCTCATCGCCTCCTCGGTGCCGGACGACCCCTATCTCGGGCGCGAATTGATGCGCTATTTCCCGCCCGAGATGCGCGAGCGCTTCCCCGATGCGATCGAGGCGCATCGGCTGCGCCGCGAGATCATCGCGACGAGCCTCTCCAACTCGATCATCAACCGCGGCGGGCCGAGCTTGATCGCGCGGCTGAAGGACCGCACCGGCGCGGCGATCGCCGAGATCGCGGCCGCCTTCGCGGCGGTGCGCGACAGCTACGGCATGCAGAAGATCAACGCCGATATCGACGCGCTCGACGGCAAGATCTCGGGCAAGACGCAGCTCGATCTCTACGCGGCCGTGCAGGACCTGCTGCTCGACCGGATCGTCTGGTTCCTGCGCACCGCCGACCTGACGGCGGGCCTCGAGGCGATCGTCGCGCATTACCGCGACGGCATCGACAAGGTGGCGTCGGTGCTCGGCGAGGCGCTGCCGGAGGACACGGCGGCGGCCCGGCGGGCGCGGATCGCGGCCTGGACGGCGGCCGGCGTGCCGGAGGATCTCGCCACGACCATCGGCTCGCTGCCCGAGATCAAGGCGGCGAGCGACATCGTCGCGGTCGCCGACAAGGCCGGCAAACCGATCGAGGATGTCGCGCGGACGTATTTCGCGGCCGCCGCGGCCTTCCGCCTCGATCGCATCGTCAACGACGCAGGCGCGATTCCGACGGCGGACCATTTCGACTCGCTGGCGCTCGACCGGGCGCTCGACGGGATCGAGGCGGCCTCGCGCCGGCTCACCGGCGAGATGCTGGCGGGCGGCACCGGCGCGGCGGCAGTCGAGGGCTGGATCGAGGCGCGCAAGGCGAAGGTCGAGCGTACGCTCGGCGCCATGCAGGACATCGTGCGCTCCGGCCTCACGGTCTCCAAGCTGACTGTCGCTTCGAGCCTGCTCGGCGATCTCGTGCGTGAATGAGCCGATGACCGAGAATGCCGCGCCCTATGCGAGCCGGCGCGGCATTGCCGGCTGGCTGATGTTCGACTGGGCGGCCCAGCCCTTCTACACGCTGATCACGACCTTCGTGTTCGCGCCGTTCTTCGCCTCGGCGGTGGCGGCCGATCCGGCGAGCGGGCAGGCGCAATGGGGCTTCGCGACGGCGGCGGCCGGCATCGTCATCGCGCTGATGTCGCCGGTGCTCGGCGCCATCGCGGATGAGAGCGGGCGGCGCAAGCGCTGGATCCTGGTCTTCTCGGTGCCGCTCGTCATCGGCTGCGCGCTGCTGTGGCAGGCGCGGCCCGGCGCGCCCGAGACCGTGGCGCTGACCCTCTTCGCCTTCGTGCTGGCGACGATCGGCGCCGAATTCGCGACGCTGTTCAACAATGCGATGATCCCGCATCTCGTGCCGCCCGAACGGGTCGGGCGGCTCTCGGGCACGGGCTGGGCGATCGGCTATGTCGGCGGGCTCCTGAGCCTCGTGCTGACGCTCGGCTTCCTCGCGGCCTCGCCCGAGACCGGCAAGACCTTGCTCGGCCTTTCGCCGGTCTTCGGGCTCGATGCGGCGGCGCGCGAGGGCGACCGCGCCTCCGGGCCGCTCTCGGCGCTGTGGTACATCGTATTCCTGACGCCGATGATGCTGTTCACGCCCGACACGCCCGCCAAGGCAGCGCTCGGCGATGCAGTGCGGGCCGGGCTGGCGCGCTTGAGGGCCACGCTCGGCGCGCTTGATCTGCGGCACGGGCTCGGCCGCTTCCTGCTCGCCAACATGATCTACCAGGACGGGCTCGTCGCGCTGTTCGCCTTCGGCGGAATCTACGCGGCCGGCACCTTCGGCTGGGAGACGATCGAGATCGGCATCTTCGGCATCCTGCTGACGATCACCGGCACGCTCGGCGCCTGGATCGGCGGCAAGCTCGACGACCGGCTCGGGCCGAAGCCGGTTATCCTCGGCGCCTTGGTGGTGCTGAGCCTCGTCGCGATCGCGATCCTGTCGATCACGCGCGAGTCGATCCTGTTCGGCATCGCAGTCGAGGGGCCGCGTCCGGGCGACGGGCTGTTCGCCTCCACGCCCGAGCGGCTCTATGTGGCGCTCGGCCTGCTGATCGGGCTCGTCGCCGGGCCGATGCAGGCCGGGTCGCGCTCGGCGCTGGTGCGGCTCACGCCGCGGGCTCAGGCCGGCCAGTTCTTCGGCCTGTTCGCGCTTGCCGGCAAGGTGACCTCCTTCATGGGGCCGCTTCTCGTCGGGCTCGTGACGACGCTCACGGCCAGCCAGCGCCCCGGCATGGCAGTGCTGCTGGCCTTCTTCGTGATCGGCGCCTGGCTGCTGAAGGGCGTGGCGATCACTCGATCGTAACGGCGGTGCCGGTCGCCGCGACCATCAGCATGGAATCGCTCGCCCCGATCGCCGAATAGGCGACGTTGACGCCGATCACCGCATTGGCGCCGAGGCGCTGGGCCTCCGCCGTCAGCTCGCGGATCGCGGTGTCGCGCGCATCGCGCAGGACCTTCTCGTAGGAACCCGAGCGGCCGCCGACGATGTCGCGGATCGAGGCGAAGAAATCGCGGAACACGTTGGCGCCGAGGATCGTCTCGCCGGCCACGATGCCGTGATAGTTGACGATGCGGCGGCCGTCGACGAAGGGGGTCGTGCTGACGAGCATTCTCTGGTCTCCTGCGTTGCGTACGCCGATTGGTCGCGCGGAATAGATGTGCGGTTCGTGGCCCCGCCGCAATGGGCGCGGCGGTCACGTCGCGGCGTCGAGCGCCGTGAGAAAGCTGTCGCACCAGACGTTGACGTTCTGGGCTTCCAGTCGCGCATACATTGGCGTCCAGCGGGCGATGCGCTCCTCGCGCGGCATGGCGAGGCCGCGCGCGATCGCGTTGGCGATGTCGTCGATATCGTAGGGGTTGACGAGCAGGGCCTGCGTCAATTCGCGGGCCGCGCCCGCGAAGCGCGACAAAACGAGCACGCCGGGATCCTCCGGGTCCTGCGAGGCGACGTATTCCTTGGCGACGAGGTTCATGCCGTCGCGCAGCGGCGTCACGAGGCCGAGCTTGGCGATGCGGTAGAGGCCCGCCAGCACGTTGCGGCTCATGGTGCGATTGACGTAGCGGATCGGCGTCCAGTCGATGTCGCCATAGGCGCCGTTGTAGCGGCCGGCGATCTCCGCCAGGGTCCGCTGCATCTCGGCGAATTCCGGCACCTCGGAGCGCGATTTCGGCGTCACCTGAAGATAGGTGACGTTGCCGCGCATCGCCGGATGCATCTCGACAAAGCGCGCATAGCCCTCCATGCGCTGGCCGAGCCCCTTGGAGTAATCGAGCCTGTCGACGCCCATGACGAGGTCGCGCGCGCCGAGATTCTCCTTCATGCGCAGCACCGTGCTGCTCTTCTCGGCCGCGCGGGCGATGCGCGCGAAGGCCTTCGTCTCGATGCCGATCGGGAAGGCACCGAAGCGGAACTTGCGGCCATAGGCGTCGATGACGTTGCCCTGGTGACGATGGCCGAGCCCCTCGCGTACCAGGCAGCCGGCAAAATTGTCGGCGTCGTATTCGGTCTGGAAGCCGACGAGGTCATATTCGGCGAGCGCCTTCACGATCGCCTCATGCGGCGGCAGCGTCATCAGCACGTCGGCGGGCGGCCAGGGAATGTGCAGGAAGAAGCCCATCCGGTTCTGCAGGCCGAGCGTTCGCAATTCGCTCGCCAGCGGGATGAGGTGATAGTCGTGCACCCAGATCACGTCGTCGGGCTTGATGAGCGGGGCGAGCTGCTGCGCGAAGGCGCGATTGACGCGGAAATAGCCGGCCATGTCCTTGCGCGAGAAGTCCGTCAGGTCGAGCCGGTAATGCAGCAGCGGCCAGAGAACGCGATTGGCGAAGCCGGCGTAATACTCGTCGTTGTCGCGCTGCGGCAGATCGACGAGCGCGTAGTCGACATTGCGCTCATGCGTGACATTTGGCGGGACGATCTCCTCGGCGTCGGTGACGCGGCCCGACCAGCCGAACCACAGGCCGCCCTTGGCGCGCAGGGCCGTTTGCAGCGCCACCGCCAGGCCTCCGGCCGAGGCCGCCTTGGAAGGCACCGAAACGCGATTGGAGACAACGACGAGCCGGCTCATACGATCTCGTCCCATTTGCGGGAAAGGCGCATGGCGGCGTTGATCAGGCCGACCATCGAATAGGTCTGCGGAAAATTGCCCCAGAGCTCGCCGCTCTCGATATGCAGCCCCTCCGAGAGGAGGCCGAGCGGGTTGCGGTGCGCCAGCACCTCCTCGAAAACGGCCCTGGCTTCGTCCTTGCGGCCGACGCGGGCGAGCGCGTCGATCAGCCAGAAGGTGCAGGCCGTGAAGGCGGTCTCGGGCTCGCCGAAATCGTCCGGCGTCCTGTAGCGGTAGAGATGGTTGCCGAAGCGCAGATGTTTTTCGACAGCCGCGAGGGTAGCGAGAAAGCGCGGATCGTCAGCCGGCAAAAGCCCGATCTCGGGGATCAGCAGAAGGCTCGCGTCGAGGTCCGTACCGCCGAAGGTGGAGACGAAATGACCGCGCTCCTCGTTCCAGGTTTCCCGGATCAGCGCAGTGCCGATCCGGTCGGCGGTCTGGCGCCAATAGGCGCGGCGGTCTTCGAGCCCAAGCTGCGCCGCGATCCGCGCCAGGCGGTCGCAGGCCGCCCAGCACATCAGGCTCGAATGGGTATGCACCGCATTGCGGGTGCGGAATTCCCACAGGCCGGCATCGGGCGCATTCCAGCGGCTGGCGGCCTGCTCGCCGAGCTTCTCCAGCCGCGTGAAGAGCGCCTCGTCGCCCGGATTGGGCAGGCGCTGGTCGAAGAAGAGCTGGGTCAGGGCGAGGATCACCGATCCGTAGCCGTCGTTCTGCACCTGGGTATAGGCGGCGTTGCCGCGCCGCACCGGGCCATAGCCGCGATAGCCCGCAAGGCCGCCCGCCAGATGCTCGTCGATGTTTCGTTCGAGGCCAATGCCGAACAGCGGCTGGAGGTAGCCGTCGGCGGAGCCTGCCGCGACATTCGTCACATAGGAGAGGTAGTCCTCCATGGTCTTGGTGGCGCCGAGCCGGTTCAGCGCCTGCACGGTGAAGAAGCTGTCGCGCAGCCAGCAGAGCCTATAGTCCCAGGTGCGTCCGCTCGCGCCGTATTCCGGCAGGGAGGTGGTGAGCGCCGCGACGATGCCGCCCGTCTCCTCGTAGGAGCAGAGCTTCAGCGTGATGGCGGCGCGAATCACGACCTCCTGCCAGTCGAAGGGCAGCGACAGGTAGCGCACCCATTCGATCCAGTAGGCGTCGGTGTCGCGCAGGAAATCGCGGGCGAGAGCCAGCGGGCCTTCGGCCAGCGTCTCGTCGGGGCCGAGGATGAAGGCGTGCGGGCGGTCGAGGACGAAGCTCGTGCCTGCCTCGACATAGGTGATCGGCGCGTCGGTGGTGAGGCGCATGGTCTCGCCGCCGAGCAGATAGCGCAGATGGTTGGAGCCGCGCGTCGTCGCCGGCACCTCGGCGCCGTAGTCGTAGCGCGGCGACAGGTTGACGCGCAGGCGCGGGGCGCCGGTCACCGGCTCGACGATCCGCACCAGCATGAGCGGCCGGAAGATGCGGCCGTGCCGCTTGAAGCGCGGCGCGAAATCGGTGATGCGCAGCGTATTGCCGGCCGCATCCGACAATTCGGTCTCGAGGATCGCGGTGTTGCGGCGATAGCGCTGGGTCGAGGAGCGGCAGCCGTCCAGCACGAAGGACCATTCGCCGGCCGCCTCGGGCCGGTCGCCGCCGATCAGCCGGGCGAAGATCGGGTCCCCGTCGAGGCGCGGCACGCACATCCAGACGATGCGGCCCAGCCGATCGACCATCGCGGCCGCCGCGGCATTGCCGATGACGCCGAGATCGAGGGAAGGGGCCGCGGGATCGCGGTCAGCCATGGCGGGCCGCGACGGTGCCGATCCAATCGCGCACGGACGCCGCGTCCGGCATCGCGAACTCGGCTGCGGTCGGGCGCCCGTGCCGCCCGACGCGGATGGCCATGCCGCCATGGCGGCGGACGGCGGCGAACATCGATTCGTCCGTGAGATCGTCGCCGAAGGCGATCGGCTTCCTGCCGAGGAAGGCCGGCTCGGCGAGAAACCGCTCGACGGCATGCGCCTTGCTGGCCGCAGCCGGCCGGACCTCGGCGACCATCAGCCCGTGCTGGACGGCGAAACGCCCGTCCTGCGCCGCCACGAATTGCTCTAGCCGCGTCACAATCTGCTCCTTCATGCCGGGATTCGAACGGAAGTGGACGCCGATGCCGGCGCCCTTGTCCTCCAGGATCAAATCCGGATAGGGGGCCAAAAGTTCCCTTAGGTCGTGCCTGAGCCTGTCGAGCGCCGGATCGCGCGCGATTTCGCAGAGCCTGCCATCGGCAAAGCGGATGTCGGCGCCGTGCAGCCCGGCGATGGGCAGGGTCAGCGGCGCGAAGAGCCGGTCGGCGTCCGGCAGGGCGCGGCCGGTGACGAGCGCCAGCGCGCCCCCCATACGCGCGTAGAGCTGCGCGAGATCGTCCTTGAGCCGGGGCGGCACCGTGACGCCGTCCGGCGTCGGCGCGATGTCGATCAGGGTGCCGTCGATGTCGAAGAAGAGCCCCCAACCGTCCGCCGGATCGGGCGGCACGATGTCATCCAGATGCAAGTCGATTGCCTTTCATCGGCAAAAGATTGGGGCACGGGAGGGTGTCGGGCAAGGGGCGATACGCGGCAGGAATGTTCAGAAGCTCGGCGGTGTGATGGCCCAGATGACCTCGGTCTCTTCCTGGCCGGGATTGCGATAGCGATGCGGCAGGGTGCTCTGGAAGCCGAAGCTGTCGCCGGCCTTCAGCACCACCGTGCGGCCGTCCACCCATAGCTCGAGCTGACCGCGAATGACGACGCCGGCCTCCTCTCCGTTATGCGAATATGCCTCCTCGCCGGAGGTGGCGCCGGCCGGAAACACGCTCGAAAGCAGTTCCAGAGACCCCGCGAGATTGGGGCTCAGCAGCTCGTCGGTGGTGCCGGTCGCATAGTCCAGGCGCCGCCGGTTGGCGCGGCGGACGACCAGGTCGCGCTCGGCCTCGGGCGCGGCTTCGGCCGTGAAGAACCAGCTCACGGTCACGCCGAGCGCCCGCGAGACCGAATGCAGCGCTTTGATGGACGGGGTCGCGAGATCGCGCTCCAGAAGGCTGAGATAGCCGATCGAAAGCCCGCTGGCGTCGCCGAGCTCCTGGAGCGTGAGGGAGCGGGCCTTGCGCAGGCCGCGGATCTCCAGGCCGATCCGGCGCGGCGCCGCCGCTTCAGATACCATAGGCGCGAGTTGCGGCAGCGGGCGGACGTTTCGGCGACTCTGACTCATGATGTGCGTTCAGCTCCCTGGGCAGTTTTTCTAATGAGTAAAATATCAAAGGGAAATTTTTAATGCAAGAATAAAACAGCCGGGAATTATCTCCTCGGCGCGCAGAAGGCAGCCGCCAGCCCGGACGCGCCTTCGCGCCGCGGGAGCACGACGGCTCGCGACGGGTGGGCAATCCTCGGGCCGTGTCGGGAAGCGCTTCGGGCGGCGCCGATGGCATCGGCTCCGCCTGAGGGGTGGTGCGCAGAGTGATCAGCGCGGCTTGTTGGCGCTGCGCTCCGGGATGCCGGTCGCCTCGTGGCAAATGCGGGCGAGCTCGGCGACGCCGGCGCGGATATGCTCCACGCTCGGCAGCGCGAAGCAGAGGCGCATGTAGCTCTTGCCGGCTTCCGGATCGCAGGCCCATTCGGGGCCGGGATTGAAGGCGAGGCCCTGCGCGAGCGCCGTCTGGGCGAAGCTGCGGACATCGACCTCGTCCGGCAGCTTCAGCCACAGGAAAATGCCGCCCTTCGGTATGAAAAGCTCCGCGGCGGTGCCGAATTGCTGGTGCAGCGCGTCGACCATGGCGTCGAGCTTCAGCTTCAGCGCGCCCGAGAGGGCCGGGATGTGCTCGTCGAAATGACGCTCGGCATATTCGGCGACCACCATCTGGGCGAGCGCGCTGGAGCCGCCGTCGCCCTTGGTCGCGACGATGCGGCTCAAAACCTCCCAGGGCGCCACGATGTAGCCGATGCGCAGGGCCGGGGCGAGCGACTTGGAGAAGGAGCCGACATGGATCGTCACGCTCGGATCGAGCGCATAGATCGCGGGCGGGCGCTCGCCCGACCAGACGATGTCGGCATAGCACTCGTCCTCGAAGATCGGCACGCCGAACTCATGGGCTAGCGCGACCAGCGCCTTGCGCCGCTCCAGCGGCAGGATCGAGCCGGTCGGGTTGTGCACGGTCGGGATGGTGTAGATGTATTTCGGGCGCACGCCCTTGGCCTTCAGATCCTCCAGGATCTCGCGCAGCGCGTCGATCTTCAGCCCGTCGGCGTCGAGCGGGGCCGCGACGATGCTGCCGCCGAGCTTCTGCACCTTGGTGATGGCGCCCGTATAGGTGAACTCCTCGATGATCACGGTGTCGCCGGGCGCGATCAGCAGGTTGTTGACGAAGTCCATCGCCTGCAGCGAGCCGGAGGTCAGCAGCACGTCGTCGGCCGAGCATTCGATGCCGCTGCGCTTGGCGAGCTTGTCGGCGACGAATTGGCGCAGCCGCTCATAGCCGAGCGGCGCCTGACCGAGGCTGTAGATGCCGAGCAGGTTGCCCTCGGCCCGGATCACGGCGGCGGCGGCCTCGGCGAGCTTCTCGGCCGGCACCTCGTTCGGATCGTTGTGGCCGCCGACGAAATTGAAATGCGGATGGCCGGTGAATCGGGCGGCCGGGGCCGGCAATCCGTCGCGAAACGTCTCGGTCAGGGCGAAGGCGGGTGCGGGCATGAGGTTCCTCCGGCGGGCTTCGTCGTTTCCTTGGTCTTGCAACGAATGGCGCGATTGTCACCAGCGAAATTCGCGTGAGGGGATTGCGCGTATCCCAACGCAACTATGGCGCCTCCAGCCTGGGCATCGCGAAATTTTCAGCCTAGTCTCCGCCGCAAAGTCCTGGCGCCGCGCAAATGACCAGGGCCGATTCAGGGAGTGTCGTCGTTTCAAGGAGATCGTCATGAAGCTCTCGCGTCGTCACGTCGTCGGCGGGCTGGTCGCGGCCCCCGCGCTCATCGGATTGCCGGGCCGCGCCAGCGCGGCCACCACGTTGAAGATCTCGCACCAGTTCCCCGGCGGCACCATCGAGCAGGGCGATTTCCGCGACCGCTTCTGCCGCATCTTCGCGCGCGACGTCGAGAAGCGCACCAACGGGGCGCTGAAATTCGAGATCTACGCCAATTCCTCGCTGATGAAGACCAACGCGCAGTTCTCGGCATTGCGCAAGGGCGCGCTCGATCTCTCGCTCTATCCGCTTCCTTACGCGGGCGGCGAGGTGCATGCCTGCAATCTCGGGTTGATGCCGTGCCTGGTGACGAGCTACGAGCATGGCGCCTTGTGGAAGAAGGCGCCGGTCGGCCAGGCGATCACCAAGATCCTGGAGGAAAAGGGCATCAAGCTCATCTCCTGGGTCTGGCAGGCCGGAGGCGTCGCCTCGCGCGCCGCGCCGATCGCCGCGACCGCCGACGTGAAGGGGCTGAAGATCCGCGGCGGCAGCCGCGAGATGGACCTGATGTTCACGGCCGCGGGCGCGCAGGTCTCCACCATGCCGTCAAACGAAATCTATATCGGCATGCAGACCGGGGCGCTCGACGCGGCCGTGACCTCCTCCACGAGCCTCATCTCGTTTCGCCTGGAAGAGCTCTCCAAGGGCCTGACGGCGGCGCGCAAGGGCTCTTTCTGGTTCATGATGGAGCCGATCATGATGTCGAAGGCGATCTTCGACCGGCTGCCGGCCGACCAGCAGAAGGCGATCCTCGATGTCGGGGCCGAGCTCGAGCCCTGGGGCACGGCCGAGGCCAAGAAGGACGACGAAGAGGTCGCCAAGGTCTATGCCGCCAAGGGCGTGCAGGTGATCGACATGACGGGCGAGCAGCTCGAGGCCTG
>JBDHTH010000055.1:0-10545 GCA_039808545.1 Phreatobacteraceae bacterium
GCGCCCGAGCCGGCCCCGGTCGTCGTCGCGGCCGTGCCGATGCCGGTCGCCCGCCCGAAGAACATCCCGGTCGCCCAGCCCGAGCTGAAATGGCAGACCGGCCCCGACGGCAAGCCGCTCGCGCCGGACGCCCAGCCGGCCGAGGCCCCGCAGGTCGTCGCCGATATCCCGGCGCCGCGCCCGCGTCCGCTCGACGCCCCGACCCTCGCGGCCGCGATGCTGCCCGATACGCCGATGCCGCGCTCCCGGCCCGCCGACGCGCCGCGCGCTCGCGTCGCCGAGGCGGTCGACATGCCGAGCCCCATCGCCCGCGCCGCGACCCCGGCGAGCGAGACGCCGGCCGAGCCGGTGCTCGCCTACGCGCCCTCGCTGCCTGATCCGATCGGCGCGCGCATCAATCCGAATCCGGCCGCCGCCCGCGTCGAGAAGTCGGCGCTCGACAAGGCCGGCCTCGACCGCCCGGCGCGGCCCGGCACCGTCACGGCGCCCGGCAAGGGCCCGCTCGCGACGCCCCGCATCCCGCCGCAGCGGCCGACCCTCGCCAGCACCAAGAGCGATGGCGGCGTCGTGCGCGCCATCCTCGGCTCGGCTCCCATCGCGGTCGCCCGCGCCGCCGCCGTGCTGCGCGTTCCCAATCCGGACGTCGTCGGCATGATCGACACGCCGTCCTACACGCTCGGCAGCCGCATGACGCCTGACAGCTTCATGGGCCCCTCCGCCGACCGCTTCTCGGGCCCAGCCGTGGTCGCATTCGAGATGATCCGCTTCGAATACCGCCCGCTCAAGGCGGCCCAGAAGCAATAGGCTCCGCTCAAGCCACAGATCACGAACGAACCAGAGGGCGCGGATCACCGCGCCCTTTTTGCATGGGTCGGCGGATCAATCCGAGGCGAGCAGGGCCGCCGCGACCTGAAGGCGCGGAACGACGAGCTTCGTCGGATCCTCGACCGCCGCGCGCGCCGCAATGCCAGCCATCGCGGCGTGATAGGCGGCGATGGCGGCGGCCTTCAAGGGCCGGCAGCGCGGGCTGACGAGCAGCGACCACCCGTCATACGGAACGAACCAGTGTCCCGGCTCCAGCCGCGCATGCTCGATATAGGCTTGCAGCACGAACTGCGACTTCTCGTGCAATGCGAGCATCCGGGCCTCGGCGTCCGGCGCGAGCGCGGCATAGCCCTCGGCGTTGATCGTCACGGGGATGCCGAGCGCCTGCGCCATGTCGATCGGGAAATTCGTGAAGTCGCCATAGGGGCGCTTGCCGTCGATGGCGAAATGCCGCCAGGAGGTCCTCCGCAACAGCGTGATATCGTCCGCCGTCACCTCGACCTGCGTCATGCCGGCCGGGGCCGAGGCCAAGCGATATGTACCCGGCTCGAACGGAACGTGCAGGAAAAAGGCGCAGAGGATCGGCTCCAGCCGCGTCTCGAACGCCGCATAGTCGGCGGCCGAGATCGTCCCGATCGTCTCCGGCGACAGTCCCGGCCCGAAGATCGCGGGGGCGCCGCTCTCGCTGTCGACCCAGAGCGAGCGGCAGGACCGGAACCAGGCGATGTCCTCGGCCGAAACAGCGACACCGGCCTTGAAGCGCTCATCCATCTTGGCGGCCTCGCTCCGTGCCGAAAACGCCATCAGCAGCGCGGCGGCGAGCAGATCGCGGCGGCCGATCGGCCGGGGCCACAGCCGCGCGGCGGCCGCCCGTCCCGGCATCGGCTACGCGCTCTCCGCCACCATCCCCAGCGCCTGCAGATAGAGATCGAGGATCGCCTCCTGCTCCTTGCGCTCGTCGGCGTCCTGCTTGCGGATCTGGACGATCTTGCGCAGCGCCTTGGTGTCGAAGCCGTTCGCCTTGGCCTCGGCATAGACGTCGCGGATATCGTCGCTGAGCGCCTTCTTTTCCTCCTCGAGCCGCTCGATGCGCTCGATCACCGCCTTCAACTGCTCCTTGGCAAAGCTCGCGACGTCCGACATGGCCACTCCTCTGATCGGAGGGCTTGCTAGGCGCGCGCGCCGTCCCGGTCAAGCCGAGCCGGGTTCAATTTCACGGTCCGTCGCGGCAAGCACCATCCACCTTGCCTTCGCGGGCGATATCGCGTGTTGTCCCGCCAACGAAAACCGGCTCGGCGAGGACGGCATGGCTGCGACGCGCGACTTCTTGCAAGGGCTCTACGACAGCGCGGTGGCGGCCGCCCTGCCCGAGACCTGGCTAGCCGAGGCGCTGCCGAACCCGCCGCCCCACGCCGACCTCGCCGCGGGGACGGCGCGCATCGTTCTCCTGGCGGGCGGCAAGGCGGCCGCCTCGATGCTCGCCGAGGCCGAGCGCCACTATGTCGAGAGCTGCGGCGTGCCGCTTCCGGCGCTCGCCGGTCTCGCGGTCACGCGCCACGGCTATGGCGGGCTGAAGACGCATCTGCCGATCATCGAGGCGGGCCATCCGGTGCCCGATGCGGCCGGGCTCGAGGGCGCCGAGAAGATCCTGGCGGCGGCCCGCGCAGCCGGCCCGAAGGACCTGGTCGTCGTGCTGCTCTCCGGCGGCGCCTCCGCCAACCTGATCGCCCCGGCCGAGGGCGTCGGCCTTGCCGACAAGCAGGCGCTCACCAAGGCGCTGCTGCGCTCCGGCGCGCCGATCGGCGAGCTCAACACCGTGAGGAAGCATCTCTCGCGCATCAAGGGCGGCCGGCTCGCGGCCGCCGCCGCCCCTGCCCGCCTCGTGACGCTGGCGGTCTCGGACGTGCCGCTCGACGATCCGAGCGTCATCGGCTCCGGCCCGACCGTGCCCGATCCAACGACCCTCGCCGAGGCGCGTGCCATCCTGGAGAAGCGCGGGATCGTCCCGCCGCCCTCGATCGCCGCCGCCCTCGCCGACCCGGCCTCGGAATCGCCGAAGCCGGGCGATCCGGCCTTCGCCGGCGCCACCTACAGGATCGTCGCGACCCCGGCCGATTCGGTCGCGGCGGCCCGCCGCTTCGCCGAAGACGCCGGCTACGCGGTGATCGACCTCGGCGGCGATGTCGAGGGCGAGGCGCGCGAGGTCGCGGCCGCCCATGCTGCGCGCGCTATCGAGCTCGCCCGCCAGGGCAAGCGGGCCGTCATCCTGTCGGGCGGCGAGTTGACCGTGACGATCAAGGGCAAGGGCCGGGGCGGCCCGAACCAGGAATACGCGCTGGCGCTCGCCATCGCGCTCAGCGGTCATCCGGCGATCGCGGCGGTGGCGGGCGACACCGACGGCACCGACGGCGGCGGCGGCTCGGCGAGCGACCCGGCCGGCGCCTTCGTCGATCCGACGACGCTGGCCCGCGCCGCCGCCCGCGGCATCGTCGCGGCCGACCGCCTCGCCGACAATGATTCGACCGGCTTCTTCGAGGCGATCGGCGATCTCCTGACGCCTGGCCCCA
The DNA here is from genome assembly GCA_039808545.1 of Phreatobacteraceae bacterium. Taxonomy (GTDB): domain Bacteria; phylum Pseudomonadota; class Alphaproteobacteria; order Rhizobiales; family JBDHTH01; genus JBDHTH01. The sequence continues at coordinate 3,393 of JBDHTH010000055.1, forward strand.
CCCGCACCAATGTCAACGACATCCGCGCCATCGTGATCGACGGCTGAGCTTCGCGGTCAAATCCTCGCCATTCGCCGTGCATAAGCTGCGCGCTTCTTTTGCAATGACGCGAATCCTGCGTCACTCTATGGACTTGAGTGCGTAACGGACTGGTGGCTTGAGTGAACCCGATGGCGTCGATCGTCGCTGATCGCCGCGCGCGAGGCTTTGGGCTTGGCGCGAGCTGGATTCTTGGCGCGATCTGGCTCTTCGCGCTCGGCGTCGGTTTCTTCGCCGAGATGGACGCCGCCAAGGCCGACCTCCGCCTCTGCAACCGCACCCAGAGCCGGGTCGGCGTCGCCATCGGCTACAAGGACGCGGAAGGCTGGGCCACCGAGGGCTGGTGGAACATCGCGCCGAACGCCTGCGAGACGCTGCTGCGCGGCAACCTGGCGTCGCGCTACTACTATCTCTACGCGGTCGACTACGACCAAGGCGGGGAGTGGTCCGGCAAGGCCTTCATGTGCACCCGCGAAAAGGAATTCACCGTCAGGGGGCTCGAAGATTGCCTGGCGCGTGGCTATGATCGCACCGGCTTCTTCGAGATCGATACTGCCGACCAGCGCAACTGGACCGTGCAGCTCACCGATCCGAACCCGCCACCCAACGCCGCCACGCCCCGCCCGCCCGCCGTCGTCACACAACCGCAAACGCCGCCTGCTCTAACGCCCCGGTGACGCGCGAGGCCAACGAATCGAAAGACCATCATGCGACGCAAGCGCCGGACGAAGATCCTCGCCACCCTCGGCCCCGCCTCCTCCGATCCGGCGATGATGGCGAAGCTCTTCGAGGCCGGCGCCGACGTGTTCCGCATCAATATGAGCCACACGCCGCATGACAAGATGCGGCAGATGGTCGCCGATATCCGCGCGGTTGAGGCCGAATACGGCCGCCCGATCGGCATCCTGGCGGATCTCCAGGGCCCGAAGCTGCGCATCGGCACCTTCGCGGACGGCAAGGTCGAGCTGAAGAACGGCGCCGAGTTCGTCCTCGACAGCGATCCCGCGCCCGGCGATGCCGGCCGCGTGCACCTGCCCCATCCCGAGATCCTTTCGGCGCTCGCGCCGGGCCACACGCTGCTGCTCGACGACGGCAAGGTGCGGCTCACCACCGTCAAGGTCGAGCCGAAACGCGCCGTGACGCGCGTCGTGATCGGCGGCACCATGTCGAACCGCAAGGGCGTCAGCGTCCCCGACACGACGATTCCCGTCTCGGCCCTCACCGAGAAGGACCGGTCCGACCTCGACGCGGTGCTGGAGACCGGCGTCGACTGGATCGCCCTCTCCTTCGTGCAGCGCCCCGAGGACGTCGCCGAGGTCAAGAAGATCGCCCGCGGCCGCGCCGCCGTCATGGCGAAGATCGAGAAGCCGCAGGCCGTCCGCCGCCTCGACGAGATCCTGGAGCTGTCCGACGCGCTGATGGTGGCGCGCGGCGATCTCGGCGTCGAGATGCCGCTCGAGGCGGTGCCGGGTGTGCAGAAGCAGATGACCCGCGCGGCGCGACGCGCCGGCAAGCCGGTGGTCGTCGCCACCCAGATGCTGGAATCGATGATCACCGCCCCGGTGCCGACCCGCGCCGAGGTCTCGGACGTCGCCACAGCGATCTTCGACGGCGCCGACGCGATCATGCTCTCGGCCGAATCGGCGGCCGGCAAATACCCGGTCGAGGCGGTCTCGACCATGAACCGCATCGCCGAGCAGGTGGAGGGCGACCCGACCTATCGCGGCGCCGTCAACGCCCAGCGCCAGGCCCCCGAGGCGACCGGCGCCGACGCGATCGCGGCCGCGGCCCGCCAGATCGCCGAGACGCTCGACCTCGGCGCCATCATCTGCTGGACGAGTTCGGGCGCGACCGCCATGCGCGTCGCCCGCGAGCGCGCCAAGCCGCTCACCGTGGCGCTGTCGCCGAATTTCTCCACCGCCCGCCGCTTGGCACTCGCCTGGGGCGTGCATTCGGTGGTGACGCAGGACGCCCATGATTTCGACGACATGGTCGACCGCGCCTGCCGCCTCGCGGCGGCCGACGAGTTCGCCAAGCCGGGCCAGCGGGTGATCATCGTCGCGGGCGTGCCGCTCGGCACGCCGGGCGCCACCAACCTGATCCGCATCGCCTATGTGGGCGGCGACGAGCGGCTGTAGACTTCGTCAGGCTCAGCCGAAGGCGCGCTGCATCAGCCCGCGGATCGCCGCCTGCACCGGCTCCGGCGCGACGTAATGCGGCATGTGGCCGATGCCGGGCAGCACGATCAGCTCTGCATCGGGAACCACCGCCGCGAAGGGCCGCGCATGGATGTCGATCGAGACGGTGCGGTCGGCATCGCCATGCAGCACCACGGTCGGCGTCCGGATGTCCGGGTAGAGCGCCACCTGCCGTTCCAGGCAGATGTTGAAATCGGTTACGTCCTCTCCATTGGCGATGAAGGCGGTCGGGCGGAGCCCGATCGCGATGCCGGCCTCGCGCGCATAACGCTCCGGGCCGCGCTGCGGCCAGAAGGCGCCCTGCGCGAGCGCCTCCAGATTGCTGCCCGCGACCGGCAGGACGAACAGCCGCGTCAAGGGCAGCCCCGTCACGGGCCAGGCCGAGGCGCCGTAATACCAGGCGACCGGCTCCGACCAGGGATGCGTCACGCCGCCGATCAGCGCCAGCCCCGCGACCTTCTCCGGATGATGCACCGCGAGCGCGGCGCCGACCGCCCCGCCGAGCGAATGCGCGACGATGACCGCCTTCTCGACATCCAGCGCATCGAGCGCCGCCGCGACCGCCGCCGCCTGCACGGCCGGATCGGCGTCGCCGCGCCCATGCGGCCGGTCGCTCCAGCCCTGGCCCGGCCGGTCGAGGAAGATCAGCCGCGCCTCGCCCGCGAACGCGGCGCGGAAGGCGAGCGCCATGTCGCGCAGATTGCTGCTCGCGCCATGCACGAAGACCAGCGTCGGCACGGAGCCTTTCCGCGCCGGGCCCGCGATGTCGAGCACATGCAGCCGCCCGCCCGGCACCGCGACGAACTGGCCGATCGGCGGATACTCGGCCGCGATGCGCCGCGCCGAGAATTCCGACCAGCCGGCGAGGCCTGCAACGAGCGCGAGAGGAAGGCTGAAAAGCATCAACAGGCTGAAACGTCCAAAGGGGCTGAAACATCCAAGAGCCAGGACCGTCGGACGGCCGCAATGGCGAGGTGATTGCGGGGGCGGCACGCCGCCGTCAGATATCGCGCTCCAGCTCCTGCGCGAGCCGCTTGGCGGCCTTCGCGGCCTCCTCGTGGAACGGGTGGATGGCGAGCACGCGGCGATAGGCGTCGAGCGCCTTCCGCTTCTCGCCGATCTCCTCCAGGATCGCGCCGAGCGCCGCCAGCGCCACGAAATGCCGCGGCTCGCGGATCAGCACCTCGCTGAGATCCGCCACCGAGCGCCCGTAATCCTTCTTCTGGAAATAGAGGAACGCGCGGCGGTTCCAGGCTTCCGGCGTCTGCGGGAACAGCGTCACCAGCCGCGACAGGAGGTCGAGCGCGAGATCGGCGTCGCCCTTGGTCATCGCGGCGGTGGAGCGCGAGAGCAGCAGGTCGGCCGTGTCGCTGCCGGTTCGCGTCCAGAGGCCGGCCAGTTGCCGTTCGATCAGCTTCGCCTCGGTCTCGTTGGCCTTCGGCAGCCGGTCGAGCAGGATCGACAGGATTTCCTGCGGGCTGCGCTGCTTCTTCGGCTGCGCCTTGGGCGCGGGCGCCTCGCGCGCATCCTGCGCGCCGGCCTCGGCAAGCGGCGCCGCGAGAAGCAGGCAAACCGCGAGAAGGACGATCCGGATCATCCAGTAAGCCTAGCGCCGATCCCGCGAGGGGTCAAAATCACGAGGCCGCGCGCAAGATCCGCACAGACACGACGAAGCAGGCGCCGACCACTAGGATCGGCGCCTGCGAAACGTCGGGCGCGTCGGCGCGAAGGATCAGCCCTGACGGGCCTTGAAGCGCTTCTGCGTCTTGTTGATGATGTAGATGCGGCCCTTGCGGCGCACGATGCGGTTGTCGCGGTGACGCGAGCGCAGCGACTTGAGCGAATTACGGATCTTCATGGCTTTCACCTGGACGTCTGGCAAGCCATGCAGCACGACGCCTAGCTCGCGGAAATCGGAGCCGGCCGTTTAGCCGACCGGGGCCGGAAGGTCAAGCCGCCAGCAGCTTCTGCACCTCGTTCACGAGGTCGCGCAGATGGAACGGCTTGGAGAGGACCTTGGCGTCCTTCGGGGCCTGCGAATCGGGGTTGAGCGCCACCGCCGCGAAGCCCGTGATGAACATCACCTTGATGTCGGGGTCGAGCTCGGTGGCGCGCCGCGCCAGCTCGATCCCGTCCATCTCGGGCATCACGATGTCGGTCAGCAGCAGCTCGAACGGCTCCTCGCGCAGCCTGTTATAGGCCGAGAAGCCGTTGTCGAACGAGATGACGTCGTAGCCTGCGTTCTGGAGCGCCTTCACGAGGAAGCGGCGCATGTCGTTGTCGTCTTCGGCGAGGAGGATCTTCGTCATCGGCAATCGGCTGTCATCGGGGGTTCGAGCGATATAGCGGGCGGGCCGCGCTTGCGCACCCTCGCGCATAATGAAGCCCGAACACGGTAAACAAGCGGTGAAGAGCGCGATTTCCGGCGGGCTGGCAATCGCGTTGGCGGCATGCGACGATCATTTCGTGACAGGATCGTTGCGACCCACCGAATGACGCGCGCCGCCCCCTTCGACCCCGAGCTCGACCCGCCGCTCGATTTCGCCGCGCCGGCCATGCTGGCCGCCCCGATCCTCTTCTCCTCCCCGCATTCCGGCACGGTCTATTCCAAGCGCTTCGTCGCGGCGACGCGGCTCGACGCCGCCCTGTTGCGCCGCTCGGAGGATTGCTTCATCGACGACTTGTTCGGCCATGTCGTCGCGGCCGGCATGCCGCTTCTGAAGGCGCGCTTTCCGCGCGCCTATGTCGACGTCAATCGCGAGCCCTACGAGCTCGATCCGCGCATGTTCGACGGCCGCCTGCCGAGCTATGCCAATACGCGCTCGCTGCGCGTCGCGAGCGGGCTCGGCACCATCCCGCGCGTCGTTGGCGAGGCGCGCGAGATCTATCCGCGCCGCCTGCCGGTCGAGGAGGCACTGGCGCGCATCGAGCAGTGCTACAAGCCCTTCCACGCCGCGCTGAAACAGGGCGCGATGCGCATCTGGCGCGAATTCGGCACCGTGGTCATCATCGACTGCCATTCCATGCCGTCGATCGCGATAGCATCGACCGATCGGCCGCGCGCCGACATCGTCCTCGGTGACCGGCACGGCACGAGCTGTGCGGGCGCCTTCGTCGACGCGGCCGAGGCGGCGCTGATGGCGCGCGGCTATTCGGTGGTGCGCAACCGTCCCTATGCGGGCGGCTTCATCACGGAGCATTACGGCAACCCGTCCGGCGACTGGCACGCGCTACAGATCGAGATCAATCGCGGCCTCTACATGGACGAGGCGCGCTTCGTGCCGAACCAGGGCTTTCCCGGCCTTGCCGCCGATCTCGCGGCGGTGACGGCCGAACTGGCGGTGGCCGCCGGCGAGATGGCGGGCCGGCGGCAGCTCGCGGCCGAGTAGCCGGGCTCTAGAAATGCGCGTCGCGGATCACCTCGACGTCGCTCACCGACACGATGCCGACCTTCGTCTCGATCAGGTGATAAAGCGGGGCGAGGAGGTCCGGCAGGTCGCGCGGATCGACGAGGCAGGTGACCACCACGATCGGCGCGGCCTGGGCGGATTTGTCCTCGCGCCAGGCGCCCGCATGACCGCGGCCCGCGATCGCCGGCACCACGGTATAGCCCGTCACCGACAGCTCATCGAGGAGCTTGAGCAGCCGGTCGAGGATCGCCCGCTCCACCACCGCCTCGACCCGCTTCTTGGCATGCAGGCGCATCAGTTTCTCCCGTTACTTTAGGCGCTGCCGCATCGCCTCCGATGCTGGCGCAGCCGCCACGCCAAGGCAAATGGGGCGCTGGAACTCTTCGATCACTGTCCTGTGTTTGATCGGTCCGATCAAACACAGCGTGATCTAGGCCCAGATGGCGATCGGCAGCCCATGCGCGTCGCGCCCCGGCGGGTCAGGGAACGATCTGGCGGTGCCGGCGATGATCCGCCGCGCGACCGTCAGGCAAGCGAGCGCGTCGAGCACGTCGTCCGGTCCCGCCCCGCGGGGCCGCGCGTCGAGAAGCGCCGCCGCGATGCCGGCGCGGGCCAGCAGCGCGCGCCGCAGCGCGAGGCCGGGCGGATAGGGACGCGACTTCACCTTCTTCGGCTCGCTAAGCGGCGCCTCCCCGTTGAGGCGCATGAAGGCGACCTCCGGGTGGCTCTCATGGACGCGCCCGACCAGGGCCGGATCGGCGCGCAGCACCGCGTCGATCTCGCGGATCTTGGGAAACAGGTGAAAGCATTGCTTGGAGACTTGGCGCGGCGGGTCGGAAGCAGCCCGTGCCAGCGCGCAGGCCGCGCGATAATCGCTCGCCTCGACAGCGGCCCGCGCCGGCACCGCGAAGACCGAGGATTGCCGCGCCCCAAGCAGCGGCCGCACCAGCTTCTCCGGCGCGCGGCCGCCCGGCCCGATCGCCTCCGGCAGGCCGATCGGCATGTCGACCGCGATCACCGCCGCGGCGTCGAGCGCAAGGATCTCGGCAAAGCGCGCGAAGACCGCGATCCGCCCCCCGCGCCCGTCATCGATCGCCGCGACATAGCCGCCGTGGCAGCCGTCGACGCCGATCGCCGCCCTCATCCGATGACGTTCAGCTCGCGGATCGGCCGGCCCGCCGCGATCCGCTCGTAGCCGAAGATCGAGAGGTCGATGGAACGATAGCCGCCATGCGCGATCAGCTCCGCGACGCCCCGCCCGGCGGCGGCCGAATGCTGCAGCCCATGGCCCGAGAAGCCGTTGACGAAGATGAAGTTCTTGAGCTCCGGATGCGGGCCGATCACGGCGTTGTGATCGAGCGTGTTGAATTCGTAATGCCCCGCCCAGGCGCGCACCATCTTCAGCGCCTCGAAGGCCGGGATGCGAGTCGCGAGAGCCGGCCAGAAATGGTCCTCGAACAGGCCGTAATCAGGCTCGAAATCCTCCCCCGCATGCGGGTCCCGGTC
>JBDHTH010000056.1:0-10537 GCA_039808545.1 Phreatobacteraceae bacterium
AGACCGCCGAGTTGAGCGTGGCGAAGAAATTGTCGGTCACCGGCACGACCGAGCCGAGATATTTCCGCACCAGCTCGGGATGCTCGCGGATCGCCTCGGAGATCGGCATGAAGATCACGCCCGCCTTGGCGAGCTCGGCCTTGAAGGTGGTGGCGACCGAGACGGAATCGAACACCGCGTCGACCGCGACGCGGCGCTCCGGCGCGATGCCCTCCAGGATCTCGACCTCCTTCAGCGGGATGCCGAGCTTCTCATAGGTCTTCAGGATCTCGGGATCGATCTCGTCGAGCGACTGCGGGGCCGGATTCTTCTTCGGCGCCGCGTAGTAGTGCAGGTTCTGGTAGTCGATCGGCTCGTAGTCGACGCGCGCCCAATTCGGCTCGCGCATGGTCAGCCAGCGGCGATAGGCGCCGAGGCGCCACTCGGTCATCCATTCGGGCTCGCCCTTCTTGGCCGAGATGTAGCGGACGATGTCCTCCGACAGGCCCTTGGGCGCCAGCTCCATCTCGACATCGGTCGAGAAGCCCCACTTGTACTGATCGACGTCGATCGCGCTGACGGTATCGACCGTTTCCTTGACTGCCGGCATATCCTCAACTCCTTCACGCGCCGGCCGAAGCCAGCGAACCGTTCTCGACAGGCGCCAGGCGCGGCGCCGTATTCGTTTGGCCTGCGTTCCCGCGCATCGCCGCGAAGGCGGCCAGGAACGCTTCGATGTCCTCGTCGCGCGTTGCGGGACCGAGGCTGACGCGCAGGGCGCCCTCCTCGGGCGCCGCCGCGCCCATGGCCTTCAGCACCGCGCTTACGCCCACTTTCCCGCTCGAACAAGCCGATCCGGACGAGACCGCGAAACCCGCGAGGTCCAGGGCGATCACCGCTGTCTCGGCCTTGCGGCCGATCCGCAGGAAGCTGGTGTTGGGCAGGCGCGGCACCGTATCGCCGATCACCTGGACAGCATTGTCGAGAGCGCGCAGACCAGCCTCCAGCCGGTCCCGCAGCCGTGCGACATGGGATATATCGTGCGCCAGGCGCTCGCGCGCCACCCTGGCGGCGGCCGCGAAGCCGCAAATGGCCGCGACGCCTTCCGTGCCGCCACGCCGGCCCTGCTCCTGGCCGCCGGCCCGCTGCACGGTCGAAGCGAGCGCGAAGCCGCGCCGCAGCACCAGCGCTCCGATGCCCTGCGGGCCGCCGATCTTATGGGCCGAGAAGGACAGGAGGTCGACGCCGAGCGCCGCGAGCGAAACCGGGATCTTGCCGACCGCCTGCACGGCATCGGTATGCGTGACGGCGCCGGCCGCGCGCGCCTCGGCGGCGATAGCGGCGACCGGCTGAAGGATGCCGGTCTCGTTGTTGGCGAGCATCACGGAGACGAGCGGCCGCGCCGCGCCCGCGAGCGCGCCCGGCAGCGCCGCGACATCGACGATGCCGTCGGTGCCGACGGGAAGCGAGACCGCCTCCGCAAAGCCGTGCCCGACCGCCACCGCCGGATGCTCGATCGCCGAGATCACCAGCCGGTCACGCGGCGGGTCGGTGATCGCGGGGCGCAGCGCCAGGGCGGCCGCCTCGGTGCCGCCGGAGGTGAAGATCACGTCGCGCGGATCGGCATCGACCAGCCGCGCCACATCGGCGCGCGCATTCTCCACCAGCGCGCGCGCGGCCCGGCCCTCGCGATGCACGGAGGATGGATTGCCGCCGGCATCGAAGGCTGCCATCATCGCGTCACGTGCCTCGGGCAGAAGCGGCGCGGTGGCGTTCCAGTCGAGATAGACGCGCAATCGTTCCTCTCTGCGATGCGGGGCCGGTCGCCATGCTGCGCGGTGTGCCGATGCGGCCCGTGAGCGGGCGTGGCCCCGGCTTGCACCATCGGCGGTCGCAGCGGGCCGAGCCCGCCGGTTTCACAGCGGTTACATCACCGTCGCGGCACGAATGCAATTAGAATTATTCTAACTTATTGACCATCCAACGCCTTTCCGGCTTGCGATCGCGGCCCGCGGGGCCACATGCATGGCGGCGATGCAATTCTTGCAATTCGAGCCGGTCTCCGTGCTAGAAGCCGCCGACCGCATATTCGACCGATAGGAGGCCCTGGTGCCCGAAGTTATTTTTACCGGCCCGGCCGGCCGCATCGAGGGGCGCTATCATCCCGCCGCCAGGAAGACCGCGCCGATCGGCATCGTGCTGCATCCCCATCCGCAATTCGGCGGCACGATGAACAACCAGGTCGCCTATCAACTCTATTATGCCTTCGTGAATCGCGGCTTCTCGGCGCTGCGCTTCAATTTCCGCGGCGTCGGCCGCAGCCAGGGCTCGTTCGACCACGGCCAGGGCGAGTTGTCGGACGCCGCCGCGGCGCTCGACTGGGTGCAGTCGATCAATCCGGAGGCGCGCGCCTGCTGGATCGCCGGCTTCTCGTTCGGCGCCTGGATCGGCATGCAGCTCCTGATGCGCCGCCCTGAGGTGGAGGGCTTCATCTCGATCGCCCCGCCGGCCAATCTCTACGACTTCTCGTTCCTCGCCCCCTGCCCCTCCTCGGGGCTGATCATCCATGGCGACAAGGACGGCGTCGTGCCGCCGAGCGCCGTGCAGGGGCTGATCGACAAGCTGAAGACGCAGAAGGGCATCGTCATCGAGCAGGTGATCGTGCCGGGCGCCAACCATTTCTTCGAGGGCAAGGTCGAGCCGCTGATGGACCAGGTCTCGGCCTATCTCGACAAGCGCCTCGCCGCGAAGGCGGCCTGACCAGCGACTCCGCGAAGGCGGCCTGATCAGGGCTCAGCCACCACGCCGCCGCCGGCCGGGGCCGGCACGCCGGTCGTCGTCGGGAAGGTGATCGGCTTGCCGTTCAGCTTCCTCACCGCGAGATAGGCGAAGGCCTGCGCCTCCATCGAGGCGGAGGACCAGCCGAGGGCCTCGGCCGCGTCGACCGGCACGTTGAGGCGGGCGCGCAGCATCCGCATCAGGGTCGGGTTGAAGGCGCCGCCGCCGCATACCACCCAGCGATCCGGCATCACCGGCAGCAGCGGCACGATGCGGGCGATCGCCTGCGCCGTGAAGGCCGTGAGCGTCGCGGCGGCGTCGGGCGTCGCGAGATCCGCGACCGCGCGGCGCGAGAAGGCGTTGCGGTCGAGCGATTTCGGCGGCGGCAGCGCGAAGAACGGGTGGCTGAGCATCGCCTCCAGCGCCCGCTGGTCGACGCGGCCTTTCGCCGCCGTGACACCGTCCTCGTCAATCGCCTGGCCGGTGCGCTCCAGCATCAGATCGTCGATCAGCGCGTTGCCGGGGCCGAGATCGCAGGCGATCGGATCGCCCTCGCCGACGATCGTGACGTTCGAGACGCCGCCGATATTCAGCACCGCGACCGTGCCCTCCAGGCCCGCGGCGCGGACCAGGGCCCGGTGGAAGATCGGCACCAGCGGCGCGCCCTGCCCGCCCGCCGCCACGTCCTCGGCGCGAAAATCGTAGACGACGCGGCATTTCAGCCGCCGCGCGAGCGCCGCGCCGTCGCCGATCTGCACGGTGAGCGCGCGCTCGGGCCGGTGCAGCACCGTCTGGCCGTGGAAGCCGACGACCGCGACCGCATCGCGGCCGAGCCCCTGCGCGGCGAGAAAGGCCTCCACCGCCTCCGCATGCGCGATGCCGATTGCCCGCTCCGCCTCCGCGAGCACGCCGGGGCGCGCGGCGCGATCCTGAAGCGGCAGCGCGTCGACGAGGGCTTGCCGCAGCAGCGCCCGCTCCGCCTCCGAATAGGCGCGAAAGCCGCTCGGCCCGAAGGCGACATCGTCCTCGCCGTCGGCGTCGATCAGCGCGACATCGACGCCGTCCATCGAGGTTCCGGACATCAGGCCGATGGCACGCATGGTTTTGGCCGCGAATCGAGGGGTGAAATCGGGTTCCGCCTCTGCTACACCGCCGATCCGCCGGGCGCGAGGGCCCGGCCGAGCCGATGGAACATGCGATGACCGCCCCGACCTCCGATTTCCTGCGCATCCTCACCGAGCGCGGCTTCATCCACCAGTGCTCGGATACGCAAGGTCTCGACGCGCTCGCGGCGAAGGGCGAGATCAACTGCTATGTCGGCTACGACTGCACCGCGCCCTCGCTGCATGTCGGGCATCTGCTGTCGATCATGATGCTGCACTGGCTGCAGGCGACCGGCGCCGGCAAGCCGGTCACCCTGATGGGCGGCGGCACGACGCGCGTCGGCGACCCTTCGGGACGCGACGAGACGCGCAAGATCCTGTCGATCGACGACATCAACGCCAACAAGGACGCGCTGAAGGGCGTGTTCGCCAAGCTGCTGCGCTACGGCGAGGGGCGGCACGACGCCATGATGGTCGACAACGCCGAATGGCTGACGAAGCTCAACTACATCGAGATGCTGCGCGACATCGGCCGGCATTTCTCGGTCAACCGCATGCTGACCATGGATTCGGTGAAGCTGCGCCTGGAGCGCGACCAGGAGCTGTCCTTCATCGAGTTCAACTACATGATCCTGCAGGCCTACGACTTCACCGAGCTGGCGCGCCGCTACGGCACGAACCTGCAGATGGGCGGCTCGGACCAGTGGGGCAACATCGTTACGGGCATCGATCTCGGCCGGCGCATGGGCACGCATCAGCTCTACGCCCTCACCTGTCCGCTGCTGACCACCTCCTCGGGCGCCAAGATGGGCAAGACGGCGGCGGGCGCCGTGTGGCTCAACGCCGACATGCTCTCCAACTACGACTACTGGCAGTTCTGGCGGAACACCGAGGACGGCGATGTCGAGCGCTTCCTGAAGCTGTTCACGCTGCTGCCGATGGCGGAGATCGGCCGGCTCGCGGCCCTGAAGGGCGCCGAGATCAACGAGGCCAAGAAGGTGCTCGCCACCGAGGCGACCGCGCTGGTGCGCGGCCGCGAGGCGGCCGAGGCCGCGGCCGAGACGGCGCGCCAGACCTTCGAGCAAGGCATCACAGCCGAGAGCCTGCCCTCGGTCGAGATCGCGCGCGCCGAGATCGGCGCGGGCCTCGGCGTGCTGGCGGCCTTCGTGAAGGCGGGCCTCGTCGCCTCGAACGGCGAGGCGCGGCGGCAGGTGGCGGGCGGCGGGCTCAAGGTCAACGACCAGACGGTGAGCGACGTGACGCTCACGCTCGGCGATGCGCATCTCGTCGACGGCGCCATCAAGCTGTCGCTCGGCAAGAAGCGGCACGTATTGCTGAAGCCGTTCTAACGGGGATCGCCCTCGGGCCTATTCCCGCGGCGGCACGACGGCGCGCACGGGGTCCTGCGCGCTGCGGAACTCGAAGAGCTTGCGCAGGAAGCCCGGCGCCAGGGCCGAGACCGGATTGACGTTCATCTGCGGCTGCGACAGCCTGCCGCGCACCTGGAAGGTGACGCCGAACAGCCCCTCGTTCTGGCCGCCGCCGAGCAGCGGCCCGAGCAGCGGCAGGCGTGCGAACAGGTTGTTCGCACCATAGGCCGGAATGAAGGTTCCCTTCAAATGGACCGCGTCGCGCGAGAAATCGAGCTCGCCATCCGCGACGACGCCGATGGACGGCCCCCAGACATAGGATTCGCGCAGCAGCAGGCGTCCGCCCTGGCGGGCGAAGGCGGCCCGCAGCCGGTTGAACGCGACATCCGGCCCGGTCGGCCGCTGGGTGCCGCTCGGCGCCTCGGAGAACACCTTGTCGAAGGCGCTGTCGTTGCGCACCGAGAAATCCGTGATGGTCATCACGGCGTCGCGAATGTCGCCGTTCTGGTTCGGCGGCGTCATCGACAGGCGCAGCGTGCCGCCGTTCAGCTTGGTGTAGAGGTTGACAAGGCGGAACAGCGCGCCGGCATCGGACGCCGTGATGCCGAGCATGTTGTTGTTGCGACCCGGCTGGTAGTCGACGACGGCCGTGCCGTCATTGCCGATGACGCCCGAGACGCTCAGCGCCTTCAACTCGCCGCCGCGCTTGACCAGCTTCATGTCGAGGTTGCGGACCGTCTCGCCGCCATTGCCGGCCGCGAGCTTGATCTTGGCGTCGAGGTCGAAGTCGCGCGTCGCCTTGCGGCCCTTCGGATCGTTGGTCTTGCCGTCGAAGAGGTATTTCAGGAACGGGCGCGCATCGATCGTCTCGCCGCGCACCGTGTATTTCGCGAGCGTGTCGCCCTGCCGGTCGACCTTGACCGAGACCTTGTCGCCGTTGCCGAGGTTGAAGACCGGGAAATTGGCGGCTCGGAACGCGCCCTTGCGGTCGATGTCGATGGTGCCGCGGATATTGGCGGGGCCGGCGTCCAGGACCAGGTCGTCGACGCGTACCCCGTCGTCGCGCTCGGTGATTCGGAAGGTCGCCTTGGCGGGATCGCCCGCCCGCTTGTCCCAGCCGGGCACGAGGTCGTCGATCTTCGCGGCCGTCAGATCGGCCTCGACATTGGTCTGCGTCGCCTTCGGGTCGAGCGGCGCGGTGACGCGGATCGGCACCGTGCCGACCAGGCGGCCCGCCGTATCGAGGCCGAGCTTGGCGCGGGCCGCGTCGTCGAGCTGCATCTGCAGCTTCAGCTCGCCGGCCTGGTCGGAGGGGCGGCGAACCATCAGGCTGGCGGGCAATCCGGCGATCCGCGCGTCTCCCTTGAGCGTCAGCGTGCCGCCCGCATAGGCCGCCTTGATCTGCCCGGCATCGAGCGCCAGCTCGCGGTAGAGATTGGCGACGCTCAGCCCCTTCAGATCGGCATCGATGCCGATATCGACGTCGCCCGCATGGGTGTTGGCGCCAAGCGGCAGGTCGAGGCGCAGCTCGGCCGTCATCTGGCCCTTCACCTGCTCGGGCTTGAAGGGGATGCGCGCGAAGGGCCGCAGCCGCTCGCTCTGGAGCAGCTCGATGGCGCCGTCGGCCGGCCCGGCGACCTTCATGCGGATGCGGCCCTGCGGCGCGGCCGGCAGGGTATCGGGCACCTCCAGCGAGCCGTCGGCGAGCAGCAGCCGGGCGCCGGAGGGCATCACGACGGCGGCCTTGGGCACGTCGACGCGCGCCGTGCGGCCGGTCGTGCGCACCTTCAGCTCGGCCTCGCGGATCGGCGGCAGGCCGCTCAGCACGTCGAGGACGATGCCATGACCCTCGATCTCGACCAGGGCGTCATTGGCCGGCATCGGCACCTTGGGATCGGTGAGCTCGGCGAGGCCGGTATCGACCACGATATTGGTGCGGCGGATCGTGCCGGCCGTGATGCGTTCGACCACCCAGGCGCGCGTCGCCGGCGCCACCACGGTCGGCCACAGCCGCTTGACGACCGAGACCGGGATCTCGGCGGTCTTCAGGTTGAAGGCGATGCGCGGCGTCTCGCCCGCGATGGCGAGCGCGCCGGTCAAGTCGAGCTTGGCGCTCGGGCCGGTGATCCGGCCGTTCTCGACGACGAGACGGCGCTGCTTGGGGTCGACATAGCCGCCCGCCGTGATCTGGTCGAACACCAGCATCGGCGACTTCGTATCGCCGGCCAGCGCCAGGGTGCCGGAATCGATCGCCAGGGCCCAGCGGTCGTCGGCGTCGTTGCGCTTCAGCGCGCCGCGCGCCACGACGCGCAGGGCGCCGATCGTCGTCTGGAAATTCTCGACCTTCAGCGTCCAGTCTCCGGTCGACCAGGCGAGGTCCATCGCCAGCTGGTCGGTCGGCTTGAAGGTGGTCATCGCCGGGTCGGGGATCGCGTGGACCTTGGCGGTGGCAAGGGTGGGAAAGCCGTCGGCGCCGATCTCGGCCGCGATCGTCGCGGAAACGCGCATGCCGAGCGCCAGCCCGACGCGCTCGCCGGTGAGCACCTGCATGACGTCGGCCGGCGGCACGTTCGCGGCGATCAGGTCGAGGCGGCGCATGCCGGCCGCCTTCGGCGAGGCGCGCACCGTCAGCGACCAGGGTCCGCTGCCGGAATCGAGCGAGAGGTTGACCGCCACACCGCCTTCTTGCGGGCGGGTCGCGGCCGCGTCGATATGCTCGAACACCCAGCGCCGGTCGGTGCGGTCGTCGAAGATCTGCAGGCGGCTGTTGACGAGGCGCAGGCTCGACAGCGTGTCGTCGCCCGGCGCATCGGACTCGATCTGGCCGAGCCAGGCCGAGAGCGCCGCGAGGACCACGGCCGCGCCGGTCAATTCGCGCGGCATGTTGGCGGCGACCGGAGCGGCATCGGGCGCCTTCGCCGGGTCCGTGGGCGCCGTCTCCTTGGGGGCAGCCTCCTTGGGCGCCGCATCCTTCGGAGCGGGCGCTGCCGGCTCGGTGCTGGAGGCATCGACCGTGATGACGCCGTCGGCGCGGATATGGATGGTGGCGGTGGCGCCGACGAGATCGATCCGGCGCGGCCGGATGCCGCCGAACGGGTTGGCGGTGTCGACCGCGACGAGCGCGCGCGGCACGCGCGCGACGACCTGCCCGGTCCGGGTGCGGATCAGCAGTCCCTCGACGACGAGCTGCTTGTCGCCGGCCGCGTCCCGCTCCAGCCGGCTCGCGCCGATCTCGACCTGGTAGGCGCCGCCGAGCTTCCTCTCGATCGAGCTGGCGATCATCCCGTCGAAGGCGGCGAGCGAGAGGGTGGTGCCCGATGAATTCCACCATAGCCCGAGGCCGAACAACGTCGCGATCCCGAGCGCGATGACGGCCACGAAGGTCGCGGTGACCCGCAGGCAGACGCCGGCCACGGTCTGCCGGCGGCGCGGCGCGGGCGACGGTTCGGAGGGGGCTGCTTGAGGCGGGTTCGTCAGGTCGACCCAATCGTCCGCATCGGGTGCTTCCGGAGGGACGGCGGCGACGCATTCCTCGGCGGTCGCCTTGCGCGCATGGGGGCAGATCCGCCGCTTGGCGATCTGAACGCCCGGCTCCTCGGCGGCGGCATGGCGATCCGCCTCGGGCTGGAAGAACGCGGCGCCGGCATCGTCGATCCGGGCGAGAAGCGATTCCAGACGCGCGGCCTCATCGCTCGGAAGCGTGATGCCGGTGTCCTCCTCGTATCGCCTGCGTGCCTCGCCCAATGTCTCTCCCTACGGGATCTTCTCTTGTTCCCGGCGACATGGGCCGAATTCTCGGCTAAGCCGCCTGATCGGTGAATTCTTCCGTAAAGGCTATCGGGCCTTAGCGTTCAATATAACAGGAAGCCGACGAAAGGATGGCAATGACGGAGCTCAGGATCGGCATGCGGGCGCCGGATTTCACACTCGAGGCGGCGGATGGCGGCAGCCTCGCCCTGTCGTCGCTGAGGGGGCGGAAGGCCGTCCTGATCTTCTATCCGAGGGCCGGCACAGGAACCTGCACCAAGGAGCTCGTCGACTTCACGGGGCTGGCGGCGGAATTCGCGGCGACCGATGCGGTTTTGCTGGCGATTTCGGATGACGGGCTCAAGAAGCTCGGCAATTTCGCTGAAAAACACGCCCTTGCGCCGGTCCTCCTCTCCGATCCGGAGCATCGGGCGATCGAGGCCTATGGGGTGTGGGTCGAGAAATCCATGTATGGCCGCCGGTTCATGGCGGTGGAGCGCGCGACCTTCCTGGTCGACCGCGGCGGCAAGCTCGCGGGCGTCTGGCGGAAAGTGCGCGTCGCCGGCCATGCCGAGGCGGTTCTGGAGGCGGCGCGGGCGCTGCGCTGAGGACGATTAGGGTCAAATAGAGTCAAATTGGGCTGCTTTGAGCCTTTCTTAACCTTGACCGAGCGTAAATGGCCCCGTCTAGGGAGCCTTTCATGCGCGATCAAGCCGCACCGGCGCGCAATGCCGAGCTTCGCAGCCGAATCGTCAGTCACCCACTGACGCGGGCAGCGGAGCGGCCGCGCGGCATCGTTCTCGGTGTCGTTCCCTGCGCGATCGCCACGATTGCAGGGATGGCACTGGTCGGCTGGACCGGCGTCGCGACCTGGCTGGTCCTCGCGCATGAAGGACGGACGGCGCTGCGCGATACCGTTCAGATGCAGCAGGATTACGAGGACCGCATCGCGGCGCTGCGCGCCGAGCTCGACCGCGTGGCGAGCCGCGCCAATATCGACCAGCAGCTCCTGGAGCGCAAAGTCACCGAGCTGACCCGCCGGCAGGCCGAGATCGCCAGCCGGCAGAGCGAGGTCGCGGACCTCCTCAACCCGGCGCCGCGCACGCCGAAGACCGCGCTGACGCCGAAGGCGAAGCCGGAGCCGCTCTCGCCCTCCAGCCTCTACCGGGCCTTCGTGCCGGTCGAAGCGCCGCCGCGCACCGCGATCGACGAGGCGCTCGGCAAGGCCAGGCGTCCCGACCGGGCGACCGCGCTCGAACCGCCGGCCCAGCCGAAGCCCGGCCGGCGCTTCGAAGCCGCCCTCGCCGAGACCGCCGAGGCGATCGAGGCCATCGAGACGGCGCAGCGCCTCGCGCTCGGCACGCTGGCGAGCCGGATCGAGAAGCGCATGAAGCGCTATCGCGGCGTCATCGCGGGCCTCGGGATCGAGACCGCCGATGCGCCGGTCAAGCCGGCCCAGGGCGGCCCGTTCGTGGCGCTCGACGTGAAGAGCCAGCCGAGCTTCGAGCTGCAATTCGCGCGCGTGAAGGCGTTCGGCGCCGAGCTGAAGCGCATGGAGGA
>JBDHTH010000057.1:0-10442 GCA_039808545.1 Phreatobacteraceae bacterium
CCGTCTCGGTGATCCCGGCGGCGGGCGGCATCTATGTGATCGACGAGGGCCGCTCCGCCTTCGTGACCGCCCGCAAGCACGACATCACGGGTGGCGAGGGCGGCGGCGAGGGTGCGATCCGCGCGCCGATGCACGGCAAGCTCCTGGCGCTGTTCGTCGCGGAGGGCGAAAAGGTGGCGCGCGGCCAGCGCATCGCCATCGTCGAGGCGATGAAGATGGAGCATGCTTTGGTGGCGGGTCGCGACGGCGTCATCGGCCGGATCGCGGCGGCGGCCGGCGATCAGGTCGGCGAGGGCGCGCTGATCGCCAAGATCGAGGCCGAAGCGGCGGCATGAGCCTCAACCTCCTCAAGCTCTGCGTCGGCGCCGACTCGATCGAGGATCTGGAAAGCTGGATCGGCGAGCGCCGCCGCGCCGCCGAGCGCGCCGGCCGCGTCTACGAGCAGACCCACACCACCCGCATGATCCCGACCCGCAAGGCCGAGCTGCTCGACGGCGGTTCGCTCTACTGGGTGATCAAGGGCGAGATCCGCTGCCGCCAGGCGCTGCTCGACATCCGCCCCTTCACCGATGGCGAGGGCATCGGCCGCTGCCATCTGGTGCTCGACCAGCGGCTGGTCGTCACCGATCCGCGCCCGCGCGGCGCCTTCCAGGGCTGGCGCTACATCACCGGCAAGGACGCGCCGCCCGATCTCGCCAGCCTCGGCGATGCCGGCGACATGCCGGAGGCGATGCGCACCGAGCTCCGCAGCCTGGGGCTTTGGTAGGCGCGCCCCGTTTCAGACCGGGATGTTGTCGATCAGCCGCGTCGCGCCGAGCTTGGCGGCGAACAGCAGCCGCAGCGGCGCGGTCTCGCCTTTCGCCAGCTTGGCGAGCGTCTCGGCATGCCGTGCCTCGAAATAGTCGAGCACGAACCCGGCTTTCTCGATCCGCCGGCGGCCCGCCGCCAGCGCCCTGGCGATCGGCGCGCCGGACCGGATCGCCTCCGCCGCCGCGCTCATCGCGGCATAGGGCGTGACCGCGATCCGCCGCTCCTCGGCCGAGAGGTAGACGTTGCGCGACGACATCGCGAGCCCATCCGCCTCGCGCAGCGTCGGGCAGCCGATGATCCGCGTCGGGATGTCGAGATCGCGCGCCATGCGCGTCACGACCTTGAGCTGCTGGTAGTCCTTCTCGCCGAACATCGCGATGTCCGGCGTCGTCTGGAGCAGCAGCTTGCCGACGATCGTCGCGACGCCGGCGAAGAAATGCGGCCGGAACGCGTCTTCGAGGCCGGCCTTGGCGGGGCCGGCCGGCGTCACCATGGTCGAGAAGCCGTCCGGATACATGGTCTCGACGCCCGGCGCCCAGATCAGGTCCGCCTTCGTCGCCGCGAGCAGCGCCCGGTCGCGCGGCAAGGTGCGCGGGTATTTGGCGAAATCCTCGTTCGGCGCGAACTGCGTCGGATTGACGAAGATCGAGACGACGATTCGCGTCGCCCGCCGCGCGCCGGCATGCACGAGCGAGATATGGCCCTCGTGCAGCGCCCCCATCGTCGGCACCAGCGCGATCCGCTCGCCGCTAGCGCGCCACTCGGCGATCGCCCGGCGCAGGGCCGGAAGGCTATGAACGACACGCGGCCCCTTCATCGGCCCTCCACCTGTGATAGCGCTGCATTTGCGTAGCAGAGGCTTGCGCGCTCGCCAACGCGGCGTTTTTCGCTTCGGGCGTTGCGTATCGCGGCAGCCGGGGCCATCTCCTGCACAAACGCGTTGACATGCCGGCCCGATATGTTCGCATCGGCCGGCAGAGAAGGAGTGCAGCGGTGCAGAAGACCGACCCCGCCGTGCTGAGGAAGGACGGCGAGACCAATGCCCCGGCCGAGAAATCGAAAGGCGGCGACATCTCGGCCTTCATCGAGGCCGTGAAGGCGCTCGGGCCGCGCGACGGGACGGGGCGGGGCCGCCTCGTCTTCGCGCTCGACGCGACGATGAGCCGGCAGCCGACCTGGGACATGGCTTGCGGCCTGCAGGCCGACATGTTCAAGACCGCCGAGGAGATCGGCGGGCTCGACGTGCAGCTCGTCTATTTCCGCGGCCACAACGAGTGCCAGGCGAGCAAATGGGCGTCCGATCCCGGCCGTCTCGCCGGCATGATGTCGAAGATCGATTGCCGGGGCGGCCATACCCAGATCCAGCGCGTGCTGCGCCATGTCGCGGCCGAGACCGAGGCGACGCGGGTGCATGCGCTGGTCTTCGTCGGCGACGCCATGGAGGAGAAGGTCGACGATCTCTGCGCGGCGGCCGGCGAGCTCGGCCTGCGCGGCGTGCCGATCTTCATCTTCCAGGAGGGCGACGACGGTGCGACGCAGGTCGCTTTCCGCGAGATGGCGCGGCTCTCGCGCGGCGCCTACGGCAAGTTCGGGCCGGGTTCCGCGCGCGAGCTCGGCGCGCTCCTGAAGGCGGCCGCCACCTACGCCGCCGGCGGCTTCAAGGCGCTGGAAGCGGCCGGCAAGCGCGGCGACGCGGGCGCCGCGCTCCTCCTGGAGCAGATGAAAGGCTGATCGATGCCGTTCTTTCTCGGCCTGGCACTGCTCGTTCTGCTGGTCTGGGTGGTGCGCGGCTATTCGCGCGCCCAGCCCGCGACCATCGTCAAGCGCTCCAAGACCGCGGCCGGCGTCGCGGCGCTCGGCGGCGCCGGGCTGCTGGCGCTGCGCGGCCAGCTCGCGCTTGCGGCTACGCTCGCCTTCACGGGCGTCGGGCTGCTCGGCATCAAGACCATGCCGAACGCGCCCTGGAACTGGGGGCGGCGCAGCGAGGGGCAGGTCTCGCGGGTGCGCACCGCGCTGCTCGAGATGGAGCTCGATCACGACAGCGGCCGAATGTCGGGCCGCTTTCTCGCCGGTCCGCATACGGGCCGGGCGCTCGACAGCTTCGATCGCGACGCGCTGCTCGAGGCCGGGCGCGCCGCCGATATCGAAAGCCGCGCCCTACTCGAAGCGTATCTTGACCGCCGCTTTCCCGGTTGGCGTGAGGACGTGGAGGCGGATGCGGGCCCGCGGAGCAGGGGCTCGGCGAAGCAGGCTGGCATGACGCAGGAGGAGGCCTATGAGGTCCTTGGCCTTCAGCCGGGCGCCGACGCCGACGAGATCCGGCGTGCGCATCGGACGTTGATGAAGAAACTCCATCCCGACCAGGGCGGGTCGACGTACCTCGCGGCGCGCGTCAACATGGCCAAGGAAGTGCTGCTCGGTACGCATCGCGACTGACTCCACACCTAACCAAAATCCAAGGCTCGGGCCGTCCCGTCATTCGCGCCGCGCATTTCAGGCCGCGCGGCGTCGTTTTATTTGAGCACGGTCTTTTCCGAAAACCGGTTCCCGCTTTTCGGGATCATGCTCTTAGTTGCGGACCGCGATGCAGGCGCTGCCCGCCTTCTTCACGGCGCGGCAGGCCGCTTCCGCCTGGTCGCGGTGGTCGAAGCCCGCGAAGCGCGCCCGGAACAGCTCGGCCGAACCCTTCGAGACCCGCTCGGTATAGATCTCGTGGCCGCCGAGCACCGTGCGCAGCTTCGTCTGCATCTCGCGCAGCATCAGCTTGGCCTTGGCCTCTTCCGGGAAGGCGCCGATCTGGATCTGCCACTCGCCCTCGCGCGCCGCCGGCTTGGCGGGGACGGGGGTGGCGGCCGTGCGCTGCGGCGCGATCTCGACGCGCGGCTGCGTCGCCGGAACCGGGGCGAGCGAGGCGACGCGCTGCGGCGGCTCGCTGGGCGCAACCTCGGCGACAGGCGGCGTGATCGAGATCGGCGCGGCGGTCGCGACGGGGGCTTCGACGCGCGCATCGACGAGCTGGGTCGGGGCCTGCGGCACCTCGGCCTGCTGGGGCCGCGGCGCCTGGCGGACGACCGGGATCGGCGCCGCCGGGCTGCCGATCGTCATATGGCCGGCCGGGATGGCGCCGAGGATGCCGCCGCGCGGCGCGGGCGGGGGCGGCGCATAGGCGAGGACCGGCTGCGTGCCGGGCTGCACCATGTCGACCTTCGGCACCGGCCGCGTCTGGACCGGCGCCTGCGCGACGATCTCGCGGCTGCGGACCGGCAGCCCGGCCGTGGTCAGGCTGTCGTCGGCAACGACCGCGTCGCTGTCGGTGATCATCGCGACGGTTCGCGGGCCCGCGGAGGCGACCGGCAGCGTCTCGGCGATCAGCTCGCGCATGCGGGCGTCGCGGATACGGCTCGACGGCCCGCCGAGCACCGCCGCGACGATGTGGCGGCCGTTGCGGCGCACCGAGGTCACGAGGTTGAAGCCGGAAGCCCGGACATAGCCGGTCTTGATGCCGTCCACGCCCTCGACATTGCCGAGCAGCCGGTTGTGGTTGCGGTAGGCGTTGCCGCGATAGACGAAGGTGTGCGTCGAGAAATAGCCGTATAGCTTGGGGAACCGGTCCTGGATCGCCCGGCCGAGCAGCACCTGGTCGCGCGCCGTGGTGATCTGGCGCGGCTCCGGCAGGCCCGAAGCGTTGTAATAGCGGGTATTGTGCATGCCGAGGATGCGCGCCTTGCGCGTCATCTGCTCGGCGAACCGCTCCTCCGAGCCGGCAAGATTCTCGGCGACCGTGACCGCGACGTCATTGGCCGACTTGGTCACCAGGGCGCGGATCGCGTCCTCGACGCTGATGCGCGAACCGGGCCTGAGGCCGAGCTTGGAGGGGTCCTGGTCGGCGGCGTTCGACGAGACCGTCAGCTCGGACCGCATGTTGAGCTGACCGCGCTCGATCCGCTCGAACAGCAGGTAGAGCGTCATGATCTTGGTCAGGGAGGCGGGGTGGCGCGGCGAATCCGCGTTGGTCGCCTCGATGACGCGCCCCGTCTTGGCGTCGACGGCGATCTCCGAATAGGGCGGCCGGTACGTGTCGCGCTGCGGCCGGCGCCGTCGCGCTTCCGCATCCGTGACGACCAGCGTGGAAAGAACCGTCCCGATCAAGGTCGCGGCGATCAGCGACCCGACGAGTCGACGCGGCCCGCGAAATTGTGTGGAGCCCATTTTCGTTCCGCCTTCCAGCACCCGGATCGTTGCCGGGCGACGCCTGAAACCAACGGACCAACATGGTGGACGCCTCGACACCCGCAACGCCAATGCCGAGACGGCCGCCTGGCCGTATCGTGGCGCTCGCGCGCCATGACTCTGTCAAATTATCGGCGAGGCCTTACCTGTCGGTTAAGCAAGCGATCTTTTGCGGTGCACAAAAAATCTCTTGACGGATTTGTGCAGTGCAATATATAAGGAGGCGTGAATTTCGAGGCGATTCCCGGTCTCCGGAGCGGTCGCCGACAGACAGGCCGGCGCCCGGAGCGGCGCATCAATCGAGGGAATGACGATGTACAATTTCGAGACGATCCAGAAGTACGGCCAGGAGAACGCCGACATCGCTCTGAAGAGCTTCGGCACGGTGTCGAAGGGCGTGCAGGCGATCGCGGTCGAGGTTGCGGACTATTCGAAGCGTTCGCTCGAGGCCGGCACCGCCGCCTTCGAGAAGCTCGCCGGCGCGCGCAGCCTGGAGGCCGCGCTGACCATCCAGAGCGACTACGCGAAGGCCGCCTATGAGGGCTTCGTCGCCGAGGCGACCAAGCTCGGCGAGCTGTATTCGGACCTCGCCAAGGAGACCTATCGTCCGTTCGAGGCGAGCCTCAACAAGGTCGCCAAGGCGAAGTAAGCCTTCCGCATAGGGCGCTTGCCCGATGCAGAAAAGCCCGGCCGCCTCGGCCGGGCTTTTTGCGTTTTTGCGCCCCGATCCTCTCGGCGTGGACGCGCATCGTATCGGGCGGTCGCGACGCACTGGCGTGATCGACCGATCGTTCCTAAATTATGCCGTGAGCCGGGGTGATCCTTTGCGTTCGGGAATCGGGCGGACGGTCCGAACGGACGCATCGCGCCGGAATCTTCAGTAGGCCTGCGGCGGAACGAATGGACGGAAGATCTGAATTGCTCGGCAAGGGACAACGGGCTGCGACTTTGAACGGGATCGGGGCCGGCAGGGCCGCGGCGGCGCCTTTGCGTGCCGCCGACGAGCGCAAGAACGGCCGCAATGATCGCGGCGGGCAGGGCACGGCCGTCATCACCAAGACGAAGCCGCAGGTCAAGCGGCCGAGCCTCTACCGCGTGCTGATCCTGAACGACGATTACACGCCGATGGAATTCGTCGTGCACGTCCTGGAACGCTTCTTCAACAAGGGGCGGGAGGATGCGACACGCATCATGCTGCACGTGCACAATCACGGTGTCGGCGAATGCGGCATCTACACCTTCGAGATCGCCGAGACGAAGGTGACCCAGGTGATGGACTTCGCCCGCAAGCACCAGCACCCTCTGCAATGCGTCATGGAAAAGAAATGAGGCCCGGTTTTGCCGACATTCTCTCGTAGCCTCGAGCAATCCCTGCACCGCGCGCTCGCCTTCGCGAATGAGCGCAGCCACGAATACGCAACCCTCGAACACCTGCTGCTCGCGCTGCTCGACGACCAGGACGCCAGCGGCGTCATGAAGGCGTGCAACGTCGACGTCGAGAAGCTGCGCGGCAATCTCGTCGACTATATCGACAACGAGCTCGACAACCTGATCTCCTCCGGCAAGGAGGATTCCAAGCCGACCGCCGGCTTCCAGCGCGTCATTCAGCGCGCCGTCATCCATGTGCAGTCCTCCGGCCGCGAGGAGGTCACGGGCGCCAATGTGCTCGTCGCCATCTTCGCGGAGCGCGAGAGCCATGCGGCCTATTTCCTGCAGGAGCAGGAGATGACCCGCTACGACGCCGTCAACTATATCAGCCACGGCATCGCCAAGCGCGCCGGCGCGGCCGAGATCCGCTCGCCGCGCGGCGCCAACGAGGACGAGCGCGGCGATCAGCCGGAAGCACAGGAATCCAAGAAAAAAGCAGATGCCCTGGAGGCTTACTGCGTAAACTTAAACAAGAAGGCGAAGGAAGGACGGATCGATCCGCTGATCGGCCGCGAGGCCGAGGTGCAGCGCACCATCCAGGTTCTGTGCCGCCGCCAGAAGAACAACCCGCTGCTGGTCGGCGAGCCCGGCGTCGGCAAGACCGCGATCGCCGAGGGCCTCGCGCGCAAGATCATCCTCGGCGAGGTGCCGGACGTGCTGGAAGGCGCAACCGTCTTCTCGCTCGATATGGGCACGCTGCTCGCCGGCACGCGCTATCGCGGCGATTTCGAGGAGCGGCTGAAGCAGGTCATCAAGGAGATCGAGGCCCACCCGAAGGCCATCATGTTCATCGACGAGATCCACACGGTGATCGGCGCCGGCGCGACCTCGGGCGGCGCGATGGATGCCTCCAACCTCCTGAAGCCGGCCCTCGCGCAGGGCACGCTGCGCTGCATCGGCTCGACCACCTACAAGGAATACCGCCAGCATTTCGAGAAGGACCGCGCCCTCGTCCGCCGGTTCCAGAAGATCGACGTGAACGAACCGTCCGTGCCGGACGCGATCGAGATCCTGAAAGGGCTGAAGCCGTATTTCGAGGAGTTCCACCGCCTCAAATACACCAACGACGCCGTGAAGGCGGCGGTCGAGCTGTCGGCCCGCTACATCCATGACAGGAAGCTCCCCGACAAGGCGATCGACGTGATCGACGAGACGGGCGCCTCGCAGATGCTGCTCGCCGAAGGCAAGCGCAAGAAGGTGATCGGCATCAAGGAGATCGAGGCGACGGTCGCGACCATGGCGCGCATCCCGCCGAAATCCGTCTCCAAGGACGATGCCGAGGTGCTGCGGCACCTGGAAACGAACCTGAAGCGGGTCGTCTACGGCCAGGACAAGGCGATCGAGTCGCTCGGCGCCGCGATCAAGCTGGCGCGCGCCGGCCTGCGCGAGCCCGAGAAGCCGATCGGCTCCTACCTGTTCTCTGGGCCAACCGGCGTCGGCAAGACCGAGGTCGCCAAGCAGATGGCGAAGCTCCTCGGCGTCGAGCTGATCCGCTTCGACATGTCGGAATATATGGAGCGCCACACCGTCTCGCGGCTGATCGGCGCCCCTCCGGGCTATGTCGGTTTCGACCAGGGCGGGCTCCTGACCGATGGCGTCGACCAGCACCCGCACTGCGTGCTGCTGCTCGACGAGATCGAGAAGGGCCATCCGGACATCTACAACATCCTGTTGCAGATCATGGACCACGGCAAGCTGACCGACCACAACGGCAAGCAGGTCGATTTCCGCAACGTCATCTTGATCATGACGACCAATGCGGGCGCGTCCGACCTCGCCAAGTCGGCGTTCGGCTTCACGCGTTCCAAGCGCGAGGGCGACGATCAGGAGGCGATCAACCGCCTGTTCGCGCCGGAGTTCCGCAACCGTCTCGACGCGATCGTCTCCTTCGGCCACCTGCCGGTCGAGGTGATCCGCCAGGTAGTCGCGAAATTCGTGCTTCAGCTCGAGGCGCAGCTCTCGGACCGCGACGTCACCATCGAGCTGACCGAGGAGGCGACCGACTGGCTCGTGGATCGCGGCTACGACGAGCTGATGGGCGCCCGCCCGATGGCCCGCGTCATCCAGGAGAACATCAAGAAGGGCCTCGCCGAGGAGGTGCTGTTCGGCCGCCTGAAGGGCGGCGGGCATGTCCAGGTCGTCGTCGAGGATAAGGACGAGCAGAAGGCGCTGGGCTTCCGCTTCCCGGAAGGGCCGGTGACGCCGAAGCCGGAGCCGGTCCAGCCCGTGCAGAAGAAGCGCCGGGCGCCCGGCAAGGCGCGCAAGAAGCCCGCCAAGCTGCTGGCGCTGCCGGCCGCCAAGGAGCCGGGCAGGGGCTCCGGCCGGGGCAGCGTGCCGAAGGTGCCGCTCAAGACCTGAGCGACACCGCCCGCCGCGATCCGGGCCGCGCGCTCGATCCTTCGGGAATGAGCCGCATGCAGCGCGGCCCCTTCACGGCCGGCCTGCCGGATCGTATGGCTGCGGCGTGACGACAAGACCAGCCGCAGGCAGACGCGCCCGATGAACCGCGACCCGAACCGGACGCCGGATCCGGCCGAACCGCCGGTGCGCGGACCCGTCGCGGCCTTCTGGGCCGGCATGCGCGAGACGAGGCCCACCGCCGTTCTCGTGCTCGTGGCGACCTTCGTCGGTCTCGGCGGCCTTGCCCATGATCTCGGCTTCTCGCTCGGCTGGGCGATCCTCTGGACCGTGCTGATCTGGGCCGGCCCGGCGCAGATCCTGGTCGCGACCATGCTCGCCTCCGGCATCTCGCTGGTCGCGATCGCGCTGGCGGTCGCGCTTTCGGCCGTGCGCCTCCTGCCGATGGCGGTCTCGGTGCTGCCGCTGGTGCGCACGCCGCGCACGCGAACTCTGACGCTGATGCTGGTTGCGCATTTCATCGCGGTCACGGTCTGGGTCGAGAGCCTGCGCCTGCTGCCGGGCGTGGCGCGGGAGGACCGCGCCAGCTTCGTGATCGGCATCGGCACGCTGGTGACTGCCGCCTGCGTGCTCGCCACCATCGTCGGCTGGTCGGCGACCGGCGTGCTGCCGGTGCCGCTCGCCGCCGGCATGCTGTTCCTGACGCCGATGTTCTTCCTGCTGGCGGTGATCCGCAACGCCAGCGATCTCAGCGACGGCGCCGCTCTGGTCATCGGGCTGGCGATCGAGGTGCCGCTGGCGCTGTTCGGCGTGCCGCTCGACCTGCTCTGGTGCGGGCTCGGCGCCGGCACGGCCGCCTTCCTCATCCAGAACTACCGCGAGCGCCGCGCATGAGCCTGGAACCGAGCTTCGTCGGCGCCGAGCTCGCGCCCTATCTCGCGCTGATCGTCGCGGGTTTCCTGCCGAACGAGGCCTGGCGCCAGGCCGCCGTGCTGCTGGCGCGCGGGCTCGACGAGACGAGCCCGCTGCTGCGCTGGGTGCGGGCGGTGGCGACCGCGACGCTGGCCGGCGTCATCGCCAAGCTGCTGGTGTTTCCCTCGGGCTCGCTGACGTTGGTGCCGCTCTGGCTGAGGCTGCTGGCGATCGCGCTCGGCGCGGTCGCCTTCTACGCCCATAAGCGCACGATCATCACCGGCGTCGCGGCCGGCACGGCGGTGCTGATGATCGGCGCCGCGCTGCTGAAGGTCTGAGGCGGGCTCAGATCTTCAGGAGGCCCTTCAGCGTCTGCCCGTTCTCGTAATGCACGTCGAGGATGCGCCAGCCGATCGAGGTGTTGAGCATCTCGTAGCGGACGGTCCTGCGTTGCCCGCCATCGTCGAAACTGACGACCAGGTCGGTCAGCCGCTCGGCCTTCTTGGCGGGCGCGATGCGGACATTCTGCGGGCTGGCGTTGGCGATGCCCCAGCGGGGGTCGAAGGTGATGATGGTCCGCTCCGCCGGCTTGGCGAGCTCGCGCGACAGCGCCGCCGCGGCGCGCTGCTCGAAGTAGCGCTCGCCGATCACCTGGTTCTTGAGCGTCGTATAGGTCTTCAGGGCGTTGAGCCCCTTGATCACGT
>JBDHTH010000058.1:0-10407 GCA_039808545.1 Phreatobacteraceae bacterium
CCCCCGCCCGCCCCTCAGTCGGGCGTGAAGTTCATCGCCACGCCGTTGATGCAGTAGCGCAGATGCGTGGGCGGCGGGCCGTCGTCGAAGACATGGCCGAGATGGCTGCCGCAGCGGCTGCAATGCACCTCGGTGCGCACCATGAAATGGCTGGTGTCGCGCGAGGTCTCCACGGCGCCGGGCTCCGGGTCGTTGAAGCTCGGCCAGCCGGTGCCGCTCTCGAATTTCCGCTTGGAGGCGAAGAGCTTCTGGTCGCAGCCCGCGCAGGTGAAGGTGCCGGCGCGCTTCTCGTAGTTCAGCGCGCAGCTCCCGGCCCGCTCGGTGCCGTGCTCGCGCATGACGCGGTATTGCTCGGGCGTCAGCCGGGCGCGCCATTCCGCGTCCGTGCGCGTGACAGGAAAGCTGTGCGTGTCCATCTGCGACTCCTCGAGGCTCGGGTCCGCCCGCCATGCAATCGGGAAAATGTGCACTGCATATAGCGCCATTGCCAACATTCCCTAAGATCTGATGTCCTGTTCGTGATCGAAACAGCGCGAGGACCGATTCCCTTGCACGCTCCAAGGCAGACCGCGCCGGCCGCGAGGCTGCGGCGCGCCGCCCCGCCGCCGCCCAAGCCCGTGCTGCTGATCCTGCACCAGGAGCATTCCACGCCCGGGCGCATGGGCTGGACGCTGGAGCAGCGCGGCTTTTCCCTCGATATCCGCCGGCCGCGCTTCGGCGATCCCTTGCCGAAGACCATGGCGGAGCATGCCGGCGCCGTGATCTTCGGCGGCCCGATGAGCGCCAACGATCCGGACGACTTCGTGAAGGCCGAGACCGACTGGATCGGCACGGTCCTCGCCGAGGACGCGCCCTTCCTCGGCATCTGCCTCGGCGCGCAGATGATGTCGCGCCAGCTCGGCGGCCGCGTCTCGGCCCATGCCGAGGGCATGGCCGAGATCGGCTACTATCCGCTTTATCCGACCGAGGCCGGCAAGACGCTGATGGCCTGGCCGGGCCATGCCTATCAATGGCACCGGGAGGGCTTCACGGTGCCGCCCGGCTGCGAGCTGCTCGCCACCGGCGACATGTTCGAGGCACAGGCCTTCCGCTTCGGCAAGAACGCCTACGGCATCCAGTTCCACCCGGAAGTGACGCACGCGATGATGTGCCGCTGGCTGGTGCGCGGCGCCGCGCGCCTCGAGCTGCCGGGCGCGCAATGCCGCCTCACCCAGCATGAGGGCCGCGCCGTCCATGACGGCGCCGTCCGGCAATGGCTGAACGACTTCCTCGACCTGTGGCTCGGCCCGGCCCCCGTCCAGCCGCGTGCCAGACGGCGCAAATTGCGAGGATTTTCGCAAATTGCGACGCATCAACCCTGAATCGGCGGTTAATGCGACGATTAAGATCGTCCATATCTCGTCGGCCGGGAGAGCCGGACCACTAGATATGCGTCTCATCCCCGGCCGGCACGGCTGGCATCCGGCTTGCTGTCTGTCTGGCACGCCGGAAAAAAGTAATGCGTACCGGCTTGTGATTGCGTTTGACGAATTCGGGCGGCCTTCGGGCCGCCCTTTTTGTTTCCGAAGGAAACCTCCAAAGCCCGGAGCCAAGCAATGACCGACGAAACCGACGCGGAGCTTGTCGCCGCCGTCGCGCTGGCGCGGCGATTCCTCGCGCTGTTCGAGGCGCGCGACCTCGAAGCGGCGGCGCGCCATGTCGATCCGGCGGCCGAGTTCGTCTTTCCGGGCGGCGCGCGCCACCGGGGCCTCGCCACGATCGCGGCCGGCTCGGGCAAGCGCTACGCCAAGGTCGGAAAGACGATCGAGGGCTGCGACGCCGGCCGCGCCGCCGACGGCGCGATCGTCGTGCATGTGCGCGGCACGCTCCAGGGCGCCTGGGTGAACGGCAGCCCGTTCTCAGGCATCCGCTTCATCGACCGCTTCGAGATCCGGGACGGCCGCATCACGCGCCAGGAGGTGTGGAACGACAGCGCCGAGTTCCGCCCGCGCGACTGACAGGACCGGCGGGCGCCTCAGCCGACCCGGTAGCGCGCCACGACTTCCAGGTTCGGGTGAAAGCCGATGCCCGGCATGGACGGGATCGCGATCGCGCCGCCGACCGGCTCCGGCAGCGCCACGCCCGCGGCGGCCTCAGGCCGCACATAGAGATACTCGAACACCTCGTAAGTCTCGAGCGCGCCGGCGAGCTGCAGGCTCGCCCAATAGCCGGGGCCGAAATAGGGCGAATGCGGCGCGAGCCGCTTGCCCGCCTGCCGCGCCAGCGCCGCGACCTTCAGGAACTCGGTGACGCCGCCGACCTTGGTGACGCTCGGCTGCACCACGTCGAGCAGCGGCACCAGCCGGGCGAACTCGACCGCCGTGCAGGCGTTCTCGCCGGCCGCGACCGACACGCCCTCGGCGGCGATCGCCCGCCACGGCGTCGGATCCTCGGGCGGAAAGGTCGGCTCCTCGATCCAGTCGACCGCGTTGGCGCGCAGAACGGGGAGCATCTCGCGCACCGTCTCGACCGTCCATTGGCAGTTGACGTCGACCGTCAGCTTGACGCCGGCGCCCGCCCCCGCGCGGCCGGCCGCGATGGTGTCGGGCGCCACCTCGTGCAGCTTGACCTCGGAATAGCCGAGCCGGACCGCCTCGGCGGAGAAATGCGTGACGCGCTCGACATCGCCGTAGCGCACGAGGCTCGCATAGGCACGGATGGCGCTGCGATTGGCCCCGCCGAGCAGCGCCGCGAGCGGCTTGCCGGCACGCTTGCCCGCGATGTCCCAGAGCGCGATGTCGAGCCCCGAGATCGCGAACATCGTGATCCCGTAGCGGCCGAAGAGGTTCAGCGCCACCTGCGCCGCATGGTTGAGGGCGGCCGGATCGGTCGAATCCTTGCCGGTAACGGCCGGCGCCACGAGGTCGCGGATCGCCACCGCGGTCGCGTTCTGGCACGCATAGCCGAAGGCCTCGCCCCAGCCGACGAGGCCCGACTGCGTCTCCACCCGCACCAGCACGATATCGAGATGGTTCCAGCGGGTCGGCGTGATGCCCATGCCCTTGCCGCCGTCGTCGAAGGGGATCTTCAGGACGATCGGCTCGACCTTGACGATCGGATCGCTCATGGGCGTGTCACCTCCGGTCGGCCACCACCCCCGTCATGGCCGTTTTCCTCAACCGTCATGGCCCGCGAAGGCGGGCCATCCACGTCTTTCTTGCATCAGGCAGGCGCTCGGCGATGACCGCCCCAAGTCGTGGATGGCCCGGATGAACCGGGCCATGACGACCTGGAGTGCGACAGCAGGCGCCGACGCCTTACTTCCGCTTCGAGCCGACCTGCTCGTCCCAGATGCGGAAGGCCTGCACCATCGGCGCCGGCTCGAGCGGCAGCTCGAACGGCACGTCGGTGAACATCTTGGCGTATTCCTCGCGGCCGAACTCGGCGATCGCCTTCTGGCTCTCGGGCGGGGCGAGCGACAGCGGCACGTCCTTCACGGCCGGGCCCGGATAGAGGTAGCCCTCGTCGTAGATATAGGCCTGCGCTTCCTTGGTCAGCATGTAGTTGATGACGTCGATCAGCACCGCCAGCTTCTCGCCGGTGACGCCGTGCGGCACCGCCATGTACTGGCCGTCGATCACCCAGCGGAAGCCTTTCAGCGTCTGGATCTTGGCCTCCTTCGGCACGACGCCCAGCACGCGCGGGTTGATGTCCCAACCCGTCGTCGTGATGATCATGTCGCGCGTGCCCTCGCCCAGCTCCTTCATGGTCGCGCCGGTGCCGGTCGGGTAGTACTCGATGTACTGGCCGATCTCCTTCAGATACGCCCAGGTCTTGTCCCAGCCCTTCACGGGATCCTTCGGATCGCTGTCGCCGAGGAGGTAGGGCAGGCCCATGATCCAGGTGCGGCCGGGTCCCGAATTGGCCGGGCGCGCATAGAGGAACTTGTTCGGGTTGGCCTTCGCCCAGGCCATCAGCTCGTCGGTCGTGGTCGGCGGCGTCGGCACCTTGGCGGGCATGTATTCGAGCAGCGGGCCGGAGGGGTAATACGCCACCGTGACGCCCTGGCCGCGCGCCAGGGACTGCATCATGTTGGCGCCCTTCTCGTAGATCGTCTCGAGCTTCGGCAGGGCCGCGCCGTACTGGCCGACGAGGTCGATCCACAGCTTCTGCTCGATGCCGGCCGCGAGCGCGTCGAGGCCCGTCAGCACGAGGTCGATATCGACCCGCTTGGCGTCCTGCATCGCCTTGATCTTGCCCGGCAGCTCGGGCGCCGGCGCCTTCGTGAAGGTGAAGCGGGAGACGAATTGCGGCTTCGCCTTGGCGTAGGCCTCGAAGGCCTTCTGGGTCAGCGCGAGGTTGCCCGCGACGTCGACGATGTTGATCGCGACCGGGCTTTTCGGCATCTGAAGCTGGGCCTGCGCGCTGGTGGCGCTGAGCGCCGCCATGCCGGCCGCGCCGCCGATGAAGTGGCGGCGGGACAATTCGAGTCTGGTCATTCTAGTCCTCCCGATGATCTGGTTCTGCGCTGGATTGCGGCTTGAACGGCATCCTAGCCTCAGGCTCCCGATGCCGTAAATGGATCGGTTCAAACGGCGCCGCGCCTACCATTCGTCGACCCGCCCGATATCGCCCTGGTAGCCCTGGTCGGCCATCGCGCCGCCGACGACTTTGCTGCTCACGAGCGCCGGGTTTTCGGGCGGAACCGTCGCCTCGATCTCGGTCGCATAGGCGTCGGCGCTGTCCTGGGGCCGGTAGCCGAGGCGGAAAGCCTCCGGATTGTCGAAGAAGCTGCGCGTATTGGCCGAGACGCCGTAGACGAGCGCGTAGCGCAGCGCCGCATGCGTCAGGCCGATCGCGATGAGCTGGGCGAGGTCGCGCGGGCTGATCCAGATCGCCAGGCGCCGGCGGTCGAGCGGCCTGTCGCCGAGATAGCCGACGCGGATCGTCATGACGCGCAAGCCGAACTGGTCGGCGTAGAAGGCGCCGGCCTGCTCGCCGAACGCCTTGGTCAGCCCGTAGCGGCTGTCCGGGCGGATGATCGCCTCCCGCCCCACCCGGCGATAGCGCGGGTAATGGCCGACGACGTGATGCGAGCTCGTATAGACGACGCGCTCCACCCCGGCGGCCCGCGCCGCCTCGAACACGTTCCAGGCGCCTTTCACGTTGCCGGCGATCTGCGCGTCGATGTCTTCCTCGCTGGTGCAGCCCGCCATATGCACGACGCCGGAAACGCCCGCGAACGCCTGTCGCAGCGCCGCCTCATCGGCGATGTCGCCGACGATGCCTTCCTCGTTCGGGCCGAGCTCGGCGATCGGCGCGCGATCGAACAGGCGCAGCCGCCAGCGCTCGCCAAGGATCGGCCGGATCGCCCGTCCGACATTGCCGCCCGCGCCCGTGATCGCGATCGTGTCCATCACTGCGGCCCGCGATAGCTGAGGACGATGTCGCCCGAGATCCGCTTGCCGGCCGGCAGCGTCAGCGTGCCGGTGCCGCGCACGCCGCGCTCCGCGAGGTTGAAGCCGTCCGCGAGATGGCTGACCGGCTCGGCGCAGATATAGGCGATGCCGGCCGGCTGATGGACGACAAGATGGGAGAAGATCGCGTCCGGCGTCATCACGAGCCGCCCGGCCGCGCCGAGATCGAGCACCGCCTCGTTCCAGTCCGAGAAGTATTTGGTGTCGCCCTCCGGCATTCCGTCGGCCGCGTTCGCCGGCCGCCGCTCGCCGGTCGCGACGAAATCCGCGTCGCGCTCCCAGACGATGCGCGCGTCATGGGTGAGGCTGGCGCCGGCCGGCCAGGGGAAATACGGGTGCCAGCCGATGCCGGCCGGAAAATCGTCCTCGCCCGTATTCTCGATGCCGATCGTCACCGTCAGCCCGTCCTCGGTCAGCGCGAAACGCTGATCGGCCTTGAACCGCCAGGGCCAATGCGCGTCCGCCTCCCGGTCGAGGACCAGCGACACGGAGGCGGCATCCGAGGCCGTCACCGTCCAGGGCTCCAGATGCGCCGGCCCGTGCAGGCTGTGCGGCGCCGCGTCCGGATGCGCCTCGATCGCGAAGACCTCGCCCCCGTGATGGAGCACGCTGTTGGCGATGCGGTTCGAATAGGGGATCAGCGGATAGCCGCCGCCCTTCGGCCAGCCGCGCGGCCCGGCGGTCCATCCGTTGAGCGGCATCACCAGGTCGGTGCCGCCCGCGGTCCGGAACGCGGCGAGCCGCCCGCCCCAATGCGGCGCGATCACCGCCTCGAAGCGGTCATTGGCGATGCGCCGGAACGGCTCGCTCATGTCGCTCAGCTCTTCTGGCCCGGTCCGAGATGATAGCCGCGGCCGCGATAGTCGAAATCGTACAATTCGCAGATCGGCACGGCATTATCGGCCGGCGCCGCGTAATAGGCGCGGATCTCCTTGATCAGCCCCGTCTTGGTGCAGAACACGTACCATTCATCGCCCCTGAGCGCCGTGTTCTTCTTGCGCTTCCAATGCGTCCACTCGATGACCGCCTCGGGCGCGGTGGAGGAGCAAAGGATCTTCTCGATCGTCCATTGCGAGCCGAGCTCCTCGACGCACCACACCCATTTGCGCGCGATCGTGTCGGCGCCGCGCCACGGGATCTCGGGCAGGCCGGGCGGGAAATAATGCACCGCGTCGGGCGTGAAGCAGGAGACGAGCGCCGCGTGGTCGCCCGCGTTGCAGGCCGCGAAATAGCGGCGGATCTCGGCCTCCATATGGGCCGGCGTGACGTCAACCATGGCTTGCCTCCCCGCGAATGCGCGTGACGTCCTCAGGCTTGGAGCCGGCCTTCTGCCAGGCCGCGTAGTCGGCCCGCGTCTGGTCGGTCGGCGGGTAGAGGCCGTAGAGCCCCTCGCCGGCCGCGACGCGCATCGCAAGATAGCGCTCGAGCGCATCGCGCTTCTCGCAGGCTTCCGCGATCTCGGCCGCGAGGTGCCGCGGGATCACCGTCACGCCGTCGCCGTCGCCGACCAGGATGTCGCCCGGATAGATCGCGACATCGGCGCAGGAGATCGGCACGTCGAGATCCGCGACATGATGGTAGGAAAGCCGCGTCGAGGCGACGCACATCCGCGCATAGGCGGGAAAGTCGAGCTCGGCCAGCTCCTGCCCGTCGCGGAACGAGCCGTCCGTGACGATGGCGGCGGCGCCGCGCATCTTCAGCCGGGTCGGCAGGATGCCGCCTGCCGAGGCGGCGCGCGGGTCGTTGCGGCTGTCGATCACCAGCACATGGCCCGGCGGGATGTTCTCGACCGCTTCCCATTGCAGGTTGTTGGGGTTCGGATAGGGCGTCAGCGTCGCGTAGGTGTCGATGTCCTCGCGCGCCGGGATCATGCGCAGCGTATAGGCGGGGCCGGCGAAGCGCGTCGCGTTCGGGTTCATCGGCTTCAGCCCGACCAGGAAGCACTGCTTGAGGCCGCGCCGGAACAGCTCGGTCGTCAGCGAGCCGCTCGAGGTGTTCTTCAGCCGCTCCAGCAGCTCCGCTGTGATCTCGACCTTGGGCGCCGTATCGGCCGTGCCGGCTTGCATCGTCTTCATCTCCGCTGGGACGCCGCAAGAGGTAGACCGGATTGTGAAGCCCCGAAAGCTCGTCCATGCTCTCCCGGCCTTCGAGGTCTCACATATTGGACAAGGAGCGCCGTGCGCCGCACCCGGCCCAAGCCCGAAGCCACCGAGGCGGCATCGCCGACGCCGTGGCGCGCCGATGCCGCGCCGGAGCGCGCGAGCGTCGCCGGCACGCAGCTCATCGGCAAGGCCTTCGCGCTGCTCGATGCGATCGGCGCGGCGCCGGGCCTCGTCACGGTGCCGCAGCTCGTGAAGGCGACGGGCTGGCCGCGCGCCACGCTCTACCGCATCCTGCAGGCGATCACGGCGCATGGCTTCGTCCGCTTCGATCCGGTCGCGCAAGGGTATACGCTCGGCTACCGCTTCCTGGAGCTGGCGCAGAACGTCTGGGCGGCGCCCGACCTCGCGGCGGTCGCGAGCGTCGAGTTGCAGCGCCTGCGCGACGCGACCGGCGAGACCGCCTATCTCGCGGTGCCGAGCGAGGCCTCGGTCGTGGCGCTCGGCAAGTTCGAGAGCCCGCATGACCGCCGCTCCTCGGCCCGGCTCGGCGTCAGCAAGCCGATGCACTGCACCAGCCAGGGCAAGGCGATCCTCGCTCATCTCGGGGCCGCCGAGGCGGCGCGGCTGCTCGGCCCCGGCCCCTATGAGCGCTTCACGGAGCACACCATCACGGATCCGGCGCGCCTTGGCGCGCAGCTCGCGGTCATCCGGGCGCGCGGCTATGCGATCGACGACGAGGAGATCGTCCTCGGCACGCGCTGCGTCGGCGCCGCCGTGCTGCGCGGCCGCGACGCGGTGGCGGCGATCAGCGTCGCCGGGCCGGCCTACCGCCTGACGCCCGAGCGGGTCGAGCAGCTCGGCCCCGAGATCGCGCTGGCGGCCCGCAATATCGGCCTCAAGCTGCGCGCGTCCGGCGGGGCGGCGGGAATCGCCAGCCCGAACGCCCACCCCCATGACGACCGCGCCGCCTTCTACGGCGCGCATCCGAGCTGGGACGCGGCGGGGCGGCGCCTCCTTTGGGTCGACCGCCTCGGCCCGAGCCTCTATGCGACGGGCGAGACCCTGGAGGCTTGGCACCCGGAGCCAGCCGCCCCGATCGACGCGCTGGTCGCGGCGCCGGACGGCGTCCGCCTGGCGCTCGGCGGCGGCCTGCTGCGGCTTCAAGG
This sequence comes from Phreatobacteraceae bacterium, assembly GCA_039808545.1. GTDB lineage: Bacteria > Pseudomonadota > Alphaproteobacteria > Rhizobiales > JBDHTH01 > JBDHTH01. The sequence continues at coordinate 8,725 of JBDHTH010000058.1, forward strand.
CGATGCGCTCGCGGCATCCGGCAGGGCGCCCGCCGGCCTGACGGCGCTCGCGGCGGCGCCCGACGGCCGCCTCTGGAGCGTCTGCGTGACCGAGGCGGGCTCCGCGATCGCGCCTTTCGAGGCGGATCGACCCAGCACGCCGCTCCTGACGCTGCCGGGCGCGGCCTCCGCCCTGGCCTGGTCGCCGGGCGGCGACCGCCTCTACGTCGCGGACCGGAAGCGCGGGACCATCCATGTCGTCGCGAGCGCCACCGGCCGCGCCCGCCTGCTGGCCCGCATCCCCGGCGGCTCGGGCGAGCCGGCCGGCCTCGCGGTCGACGCCGAGGACCGGCTCTGGGTCGCGCTCTATGACGGCTGGGCGCTCGCCCGCCTCGACGAGGACGGCGATTTCGAGCGCGTCGTGCCGCTGCCGGTGCCGCGGCCGACGGCGCTCGCCTTCGGTGGGCCGGAGCTGTCGACCCTGTTCGTGACGACGGCCCGGATCGGCCTTGCGCGCGACGTGCAGGACAACGCGCCCCTCTCGGGCCGCCTGCTGGTCGTCGATGCGGGCGTCGCGGGCTGGGCATCGCGATAGCGGGCACGCATCTTCCGGAATCGGCCGAAACAACGGAAGATCCGGGCCTTTCACGATTCGGAGCCTGGAAAGGAGCCATCCATGGCGAGCGGCAAGAGCGGCACGATCCATGTCGGCATCGGCGGCTGGACCTACGAGCCCTGGCGCGGCCCCTTCTATCCCGATGGCCTCGCGCAGAAGCGCGAGCTCGAATATGCGAGCCGCAAGCTGACCTCGATCGAGGTCAACGGCACCTACTACGGCTCGCAGAAGCCCGAGAGCTTCGCCAGATGGCATGCCGAGACGCCGGACGGCTTCGTCTTCGCGCTGAAGGGCTCGCGCTTCACCACCAACCGCCGCGCGCTCGCCGAGGCCGGCCCCTCGGTCGAGCGCTTCGTGACGAGCGGCATCCTGGAGCTGAAGGACAAGCTCGGCCCGATCAACTGGCAGATGGCCGCGACCAAGAAATTCGATCCGGACGATTTCGAGGCCTTCCTGAAGCTCCTGCCGAAAAGCCATGAAGGCCGCGCGCTGCGCCATGCCGTGGAGGTGCGCCATCCGAGCTTCCAGACGGCGGAGTTCGTCGCGATGTGCCGCGCGCATGCCGTCGCGATCATCACGGCGGGCGATTCCGAATACCCGCAGATCGCGGACGTGACGGCGCCCTTCGTCTATGCGCGCATCATGGGCACGGTGGAGGGCGAGGAAAAGGGCTATGCCGACGCCGCCATCGCGGCCTGGGCGAAGCGCGCCGCGGCCTGGGCGAAGGGCGAGGTGCCGGCCGGTCTCGAAACCTTCGGCTCGGCCGACAAGGCGAAGGGCCCGCGCGAGGTGTTCCTCTATGTGATCAGCGGCTTCAAGACCGCCAACCCGGCCGCCGCCATGGCGATCATCGACAAGCTCGGCTGAGCGTCAGGAGCCGGGCTCGATCGCAATTCGGTCTGGTCGCGGCGTTCGCGCTATGGCGCGAGCGAGGTCGCGACCAGAGCGAATGTAGATTGGCCTTCAGTGCCGCAGCCGCGCGCCGCGCTCGATCCAGCCGGTCCGCGCCACGCGGGCCGGGGCCTCGAAGAGCGCGCATTTCGCGCGGCGCTGCTCTACCGCCGCCATCGCGGCGATGACCGGCTCGT
>JBDHTH010000059.1:0-10390 GCA_039808545.1 Phreatobacteraceae bacterium
GTTCCGGGCCTCCAGGAAGTGCCGTATCCGGTGCAGATGGAGCCGAACCTGGTGGTCGAGTTCTATTCGCGCTGATCCTTCGCGCTCCGCCGTTATCGACAAGGCCGCCTCCGGGCGGCCTTTTCTTTTGCGTGTCGTGTCTTCTTGTTTCTGGAATCGGATGAATCGGTTGCCGGCATCTCTTCATGATTTGATTCCGGCGCCGCGCTCGGCGTCCTATGTTTCCTGCCGGGAGAGCAGCATGGGAAGGCGCATGTCACGACGGGCGATGGTGACGGGGCTTGCGGCGGCATCGGTCCTGTCGCGGGCAGCGCGGGCCGAGAGCGCGGCGAGCGTCGATGTGGCGATCGTCGGCGCGGGCGCCGCGGGAATCGGGGCGGCGCGGGCGCTCGCCAGGGCCGGACGATCCCATGTGGTCCTTGAGGCCTCCCGGCGGCCGGGCGGGCGCGTCTTCACCGATACGAGCCTTGGCGAGCCTTTCGATGCCGGTGCGCTCTACATCCATTTCGCCGAGCGCAACCCGTGGATGGGAATCGCGCGCGAGTTCGGCGTGCCGACCGAGCCGACCATCTGGAGCCCAGGCCCCCGCGTCATGAATGGCGGGGCGGAGGTCGGGGAAGCCGAGGTCAAGACGCGGCAGAAGGGCTTCACCGACTGGATGAAGCTCATGAACGCCTTCGATCCGAAGGACGACGCTGACCTGTCCTTCGCGGATCTCGCCGAGGAGGGCGGCCCCTTCGTGCGCCGCGCCGCGAGATCCATGGCGGCCTTCGCGGTGGGCGAGGACGCCGAGCGTGTCTCGGTGGCGGACTACTGGCGCCTGTGGGGCGGCGGCAACGAGGGCGTCAGGGCCGGCTACGGCACGCTCGTGGCGCGCGCGGCGCAGGATCTCGACATCCGCTACGAGACGCCGGTGACCAGGATCGCCTGGGGCGGGCCGGGCGTGCGGCTGACGACGCCGAAGGGCGAGATCACCGCCAGGACCGCGATCGTCACCGTGTCGATCGGCGTGCTGAAGGCGGGGCGCATCGCCTTCGATCCGCCCTTGCCGGCGAGCCACAAGGATGCGCTTTCCGGCATGGCGATGGGGGCGCTGACTAAGATCGCGCTGAAATTCGACGACCGGCTCGGCCTGCCGACGCCGACGACGCTGATCGATATCGGCCGCGCCGCCGAGCCCTTCAATGCCGAGTTCTGGCGCGACGACCGCGCTCTCGCGGTCTGCCATATCGGCGGCGATCTCGCCCGGCGCCTCGCCAGGGCGGGCGAGCCGGCGGCGATCGACTACGCGCTCTCGCGCGTCGCCGCCATGGCGGGCGCGCATGTGAAGCGGCATTTCGTCGGTGGCCGGCTCGCCGGCTGGTCCGCCGATCCGCTGTTCGAGGGCGGCTATTCTTATTGCAAGGTCGGCCACGCCAAGGCGCGCAAGCAGCTCAGGAAGCCGCTCGCCGAGCGGCTGCGGCTGATCGGCGAGGCGACCGCCGGGCGCGGCTCGATGACGGCGGGCGGCGCGACCCTGGTCGCCACGCGCATCGCCGGCAGGATCGTCGCGGCGCTGGAGGGCCTGCCGGCGCCCGACACGGATGCGGAGGAAGAGTGATGAGCTGGAACCCGAGCCTGCAGCCGCATTGCCCGGAAGGGGCGGGCATCGACGCGATCGAGACGATCATCATCCCGCGCGCCCGCGACCTCGGCGGCTTCGCGGTGCGCCGCGCCTTGCCGGCGCCGGAGCGGCAGATGGTCGGGCCCTTCGTGTTCTTCGACCAGATGGGGCCGGCCGAGATGCTGACGGGGCAGGGGATCGACGTGCGCCCGCACCCGCATATCGGCCTCTCCACCGTCACCTATCTCCTCAAGGGCACGTTCTTCCACCGCGATTCGCTCGGCACGAAGCAGGCGATCCAGCCGGGCGCCGTGAACTGGATGACGGCCGGGCGCGGCATCACCCATTCGGAGCGCACCACCGAGGAGACCAAGCGCCATCCGCACGCGCTGTTCGGCATCCAGACCTGGGTGGCGCTCCCGGCCGACAAGGAGGACGACGCGCCGAGCTTCGAGCATCGCGGCAAGGACGAGCTGCCGGTGATCGCGGATGGCGGGGCCAGCGTGCGGCTGATCCTCGGGAGGCTTTACGGGCAAACCTCGCCGGTCGCCGTGTCCTCCGACATGTTCTATGCCGACGCGGTGCTGGCGGCGGGCGCCCGGCTGCCGCTGCCGGACGATCACGAGGATCGCGGCCTCTATGTGCTGGAGGGCGAGGTCGAGATCGCCGGCCAGGTGTTCGGGAAGGAGCGGATGATGGTGTTCCGCCCCGGCGACCAGATCACGGTCGTGGCGCGGGCCGATGCGCGGCTGCTGCTGCTCGGCGGCGCGACGCTGGAGGGGCCGCGCCATGTGTGGTGGAACTTCGTCTCCTCCTCGCGCGAGAAGATCGAGGCCGCCAAGGAGGCGTGGCGGCAGGCCGATTTCCGCGCGGGCGCGTTCAAGCTGCCGCCGGACGACGACTACGAATATATCGGCCTGCCGGAGAAGATCCGCGTCCGGGCCGAGACCGGCGAGCGCAAGGGGAGCTAAGCATGAAATTCGCCGGTATCGTCGGCAGCCTGCGCAAGGGCTCCTATAACGGGGCGCTGATGCGCGCCGCGATCGAGCTCGCGCCGGCCGGCACCGAGATCGAGCTGCTCGATTGGCGCGCCGTGCCGATCTATGACGACGATGTCTACCAGCAGGGTTTTCCGGCCGTCGTGGCCGGGCTTCGCGCGGCGATCGCGGCGGCCGACGGCGTGGTGATCGCGACGCCGGAATACAATTACTCGGTGCCGGGGCCGCTGAAGAACCTGCTCGACTGGATCTCGCGGCCGCCGAACCAGCCCTTCGCCAACAAGCCGGTGATGATCATGGGGGCGAGCCCCGGCGGCTTCGGCTCGGTGCGTAGCCAGCTCCATCTCAGGCAGGTGCTGCACGGGCTCAATGCGCGCGTCCTCGGGCGGCCCGAGGTGATCGTCGCGCAGGCGGCGACCAAGATCGACGCGGCGGGCCGGCTCAATGATGAGCGCACGCGGCAGTTCATCGCCGAGGAGCTCACCGCCTTCGCGGCGTTCGCGGGGCGGTGAGGGACGGTTCGCGGCGGCCGTTGCTCGACTTGGGCGCCGGCCTGTGCTACCCGGCCGGCCTGCGGCTGGCGCCTTCGGGCGGCGGTCTTTGGATCATGAGCGGCAATGTCCGATATCTTTCAGGAAGTCGAGGAGGAAGTTCGCCGCGAACGCGCGAACGCCCTCTGGAAGAAGTACCAGAACTGGGTCATCGCCGCGGCGTTGCTGATCATCCTCGGCGTCGCCGGCTGGCGCGGCTATGAGAGCTGGCAGCAGAAGATCGCGGGGGAGGCCGGGGCGCGCTATCTCGCGGCCATGGATCTCGCGCGCGAGGGCAAGACGGCCGAGGCCGAGGAAGCCTTCAACCGCATCGCGGCCGAGGGCACCGCGACCTATCGGCTGCTGGCGCGCCTGCGCGGCGCGGCCGAGACCGCCAACCGCGACAAGGCGGCGGCCGTCAATCTCTACGACCAGATCGCGGCCGACAGCGGCGCGGGCCTCGTCTTCCAGGATCTGGCGCGGCTGAAGGCCGCGACGCTGCTGGTCGACACGGCGCCGCTCGCCGACGTCCTCAAGCGCGTCGAGCCGCTGACCGTGCCGGCCAATCTGTGGCGCAACAACGCCCGCGAGGTCGCCATGCTGGCGGCGTTCAAGGCGGGCGACGCGGCGGCCGTGCAGAAATGGTCGGAGGCGATCCTCACCGATCCGGCCGCCAGCCAGGGCCAGCGCAACCGCGTCGAGCTGATCCGTCTCGTCATGGCCGGCCAGACGCCGGCCGCAAAGTAGGAGGAGCGCGATGCGTTCGATCGTCGCCAAAATCACCGCCACCCGGCTCGGCTCGGCCCTGAAGGTCGGGGCGCTCGCGGTGCCGCTCGCCATCGGCCTTGCGGGCTGCGAGGCGATCCAGGACTTCAAGCCGTTCGACAAGCCGGCCCCGCCGCTGCCGGGCGAGCGCCGGGCGGTGTTTCCGGGCGGCGTGCCGGTGCAGAACCAGGCGATCCCGCAGCCCTACGGCACGCCGGGCGCGGTGACGCCGGCGCCGGTCGAGGAAGCCCCGGCCGAGCCGCCGAAGCGCCGCCGCCGCGGCTGAGGCGCCGCGCCTCCGGCCGCGCGCCGGCCGAAAGGTCAACATGCTCCCGCTCGTCGCGATCGTCGGCCGGCCGAATGTCGGCAAGTCGACCCTGTTCAACCGGCTGGTCGGCCAGCGCATCGCGCTCGTCGACGACCAGCCGGGCGTGACGCGCGACCGCCGCGAGGGCGAGGCGCGGCTCGCCGACCTCACCTTCCGCCTGCTCGACACGGCGGGCCTCGAGGATGCCGGCATCGAGACGCTGGCGGGGCGGATGCGCGCCCAGACCGAGGCGGCGATCGCCGAGGCGGACGCCATCCTGTTCGTCGTCGACGGCCGGGCAGGGCTGACGCCGGAGGACCGGCATTTCGCCAATATCGTCCGCAAGACCGGCAAGCCGGTGATCCTGCTCGCCAACAAGGCGGAGGGGCGGCGGGGCCTGGAAGGCGCTTATGAAGCGTTCGGCCTCGGGCTCGGCGATCCGATTCCCGTCTCGGCCGAGCATGGCGAGGGGCTCGGCGACCTCGCCGATGCGCTCGCTGCGCTATTGCCGGCCGCGATCGAGGCGGAGGAGGATTTCGCCGAGGACGAGGAGGAGGCGGGCGACAAGCCGGCCAAGCCGATCCAGGTGGCGATCGTCGGCCGCCCCAATGCCGGCAAGTCGACGCTCGTCAACGCGCTGATCGGCGAGGACCGGTTGCTGACGAGCCCGGAGGCCGGCACGACGCGCGATTCGATCAGCATCGACTGGCAATGGCAGGGGCGGGATTTCCGCCTCGTCGACACGGCGGGCCTCAGGAAACGCGCCAAGGTCCAGGACAAGCTGGAAAAGCTGTCGGTCGGCGATGCGCTGCGCGCCATCCGCTTCGCCGAGGTCGTGCTGGTGCTGATGGACGCCACCAAGCCGTTCGAGGACCAGGACCTGAAGATCGCCGACCTCGTCATCCGGGAGGGGCGGGCGGTGGTGTTCGGCTTCAACAAATGGGACCTGGTGGAGGCCAAGCCCGGCGCCATCGCCAAGCTGCGCGAGGAGCTCGACCATTGGCTGCCGCAGGCGCGCGGCGCGGCGGTCGTCGGCACCTCGGCGCTGCATGCCGAGGGGCTCGACCGGCTGATGCAGGCGATCCTCGGCGCCTACAAGGTCTGGAACAAGCGCATCACCACGGCCAAGCTCAACCGCTGGCTGGAGGCGATGCTGGAGCAGCATTCTCCGCCGGCGGTGGCGGGGCGGCGCATCAAGATCCGCTACCTGACGCAGGCCAAGGCGCGGCCGCCGACCTTCGTGCTGTTCGGCAACCAGCTCCATGAGCTGCCCGAGAGCTATATGCGCTTCCTGGTGAACGGCTTGCGCGACGCCTTCGACCTGCCCGGCACGCCGATCCGCATCGAGCGGCGCACGGGCGACAACCCTTACGACAAGCGGCGCGGCTGAGCTTCGGCCTCAGCCAAAAGAAAAGGCCTGACCCCGTGGGGCCAGGCCTGGAAGCTTCGCTGTGCGGCGGTCAGTAGCCGGCGCCGAGGCCGAGAATGATGCCGGTCGCGATGCTGATCAGCACGTAGCGGTCGTCGATCCTCACCCAGCGCTGGCCCGGGCCGGGGCGCCGGAGGCCGTAGCGGCGATAATCGTCGACGCCCTGGTAGCGGCGCCAATCATGAACGCGCTGGCCGCGCCGCCAGACATGGCGGTCGGGACGCGGGCGGACGACGTGGCGACCCGGCGGGTCGAACGGCTTCACGACATCGCGGCCCGGATGATGGATCGGCGGGCGCGGCTGGACGTGGGTCGGCCGGTTGTTCGGGTGCCTCTGGTAAGGCTGGGCCTGCGCGGCGGGGATGGCCAGCAGGGCAACGAAAGCAGCGGCGGCGAGACGTTTCATTCTGGGGTCTCCTTTCTCTCGTGCCTGAAACCTAGGGCGTGATCCATGAACCGACAATGAACGCTCACATTAAAGATTCGTAACCTCATCAATCGCTTGCGCTGGGGAGTTGCAGCGCTTTGCGAGCATCGTCAGGCCGGCATGGGAAAGCCGAGCAGCCGATCCTGCGGGTAGTCGTAGAGCGCCACCGGCCCGTCATGGGCGGGCAGGCAAAAGGGCAAGATCTTCGCCGCCACCATGTCAGGCGTATCGAGCGTCGAGGCGTCCTCGCCCGGCATCGCCTGGGCGCGCATGCGGGTGCGGATCGGGCCGGGATTGACCAGCGTCAGGCGGATCGGCGTCGTCTGGGTCTCGGCCGCGTATGTGCGGCCCAGCACCTCGAGGGCTGCCTTGGAAACCGAATAGGGGCCCCAATAGGCGCGCGCCTTGTGGGCGGCGCCGGAGGAGATCAGCACGACGCGGCCGGCATCGGACTCTCTCAGGAGCGGGTCGAGCGAGCGGATCAGCCGCCAATTGGCCGTGACGTTGACCGCCATCACGTCGTCCCAGAGCTTCGGCGGCACATGGCCGAGCGGCGAGATGGGGCCGAGGATCCCGGCATTGCCGACAAAGACGTCGAGCTTGCCCCAGCGCTCGTGGATGGAGGCGCCGAGCCGGTCGAGCGCGTCGAAATCCTTGATGTCGAGCGGCACCAGCGTGGCGCTGCTCCCCGCTGCGCGGACCGCGTCATCGAGCTCCTCGAGCCCGCCCTGCGTCTTGGCGAGCGCGACGATGTGGCAGCCCTTTTCGGCGAGCTGTATCGCGATCTCGCGGCCGATACCGCGCGAGGCGCCGGTGACGACCGCCAGGCGGCCGGCGAGCGGCTTGTCGGTTTCGGCCATGCTCAGCTCGCTTCCGCGAGGAGCGACAGCTGCTTGGCGCTTTCGGTGACGAGGTCGGTGATCGGGGTCGGATAGTCGCCGGTGAAATAGTGGTCCGTGAATTGCGGCGCCTCGGCATTGCGGCCCGGCTCGCCGAGCGCCCGATAGAGCCCGTCGATCGAGATGAAGGCGAGGGAATCGACGCCGAGATAGGACGTCATCTCCTCCACGCTCATATGGGCGGCGAGGAGCTTGTCCTGGTCCGGCATGTCGATGCCGTAATAGTCCGGGTATTTGATCGGCGGGGAGGCGATGCGGAAATGCACCTCGCGGGCGCCGGCGTCGCGCATCATCTTGACGATCTTGCGCGAGGTGGTGCCGCGGACGATGGAATCGTCGACCAGCACCAGCCGCTTGCCGGCGATCACCGCCTTGTTGGCGGAATGCTTGAGGCGCACGCCGAGCTCGCGGATCGACTGGGTCGGCTCGATGAAGGTGCGCCCGACATAGTGGTTGCGGATGATGCCGAGCTCGTAGGGGATGCCGGAGGCCTGCGCGTAGCCGATCGCGGCCGGCACGCCGGAATCGGGCACCGGCACGATCACATCGGCCTCAACCGGCGCCTCGGCCGCGAGCGTCGCGCCGATCTTCTTGCGCAGCGAATAGACGTTCTTGCCGTCGACGATCGAATCGGGGCGGGCGAAATAGACGTATTCGAAGATGCAGGGGCGCTTCCGACGGGCTGGGAAGGGCTTGATCGATTCGATGCCGGTCTCGGAGATGACGACGATCTCGCCGTTCTCGACCTCGCGGATGAACTTGGCGCCGATGATGTCGAGCGCCACCGTCTCGGAGGCGAGGATCGGGTGGCCGTCGAGCTCGCCGATCACCAGCGGGCGGATGCCGAGCGGATCGCGCGCGCCGACCAGCTTCTTGTTGGTCATGCCGACGAAGGCATAGCCGCCCTCGACCTGGCCGAGCGCGTCGATGAAGCGGTCGACGAAGCGGTTGCGGCGCGAGCGGGCGACGAGATGCAGGATCACCTCGGTGTCGGAGGTCGCCTGGTAGATGGCGCCCTCGGCGATCAGCCGGCGGCGCAGCGTCACCGCATTGGTGAGGTTGCCGTTGTGGCAGACCGCGAAGCCGCCGGTCGCAAGCTCGGCAAAGAGCGGCTGGACGTTCCTGAGGATCGTGCCGCCGGCCGTGGAGTAGCGGGTATGGCCGATGGCGTTCTCGCCCGGCAGGCGCTCGATCACGTCGCGCTTCGAGAAATTGTCGCCGACGAGACCGAGGCGGCGCTCGGAATGGAAGCGCGCGCCGTCGAAGGAAACGATGCCGGCCGCCTCCTGGCCGCGATGCTGCAGCGCGTGCAGGCCGAGCGCCGTGATCGCGGCGGCGTCGGGGTGCCCGTAAATGCCGAACACGCCGCACTCCTCGCGCAGCGTGTCCGCATCCATGTCGTCGGTGGCCGGTTCCCTCGACGGCGCTAAGGCGCCGTTGGGGTTCGGGAATTGGTCATCGGCCGGGAGGCGCCCGGCTTTGGCGTCGTCGCTCATGATGTCGTCCGTCGTGACGGGGCCGTCAGCGCCTGGGCTGGCCCGGTTGCTCGGTCAGCCGCTGGAGCTGCTGACGGTCGGTCTGCTGGGTGCTCGGCGGCGCGGCGCGCAGCGGAGCCGGGGTCTCGGTGCGTTGCTGCGGCGTCGGCGCGGGCGCGTCGGGGCGCGGCGCGGTGCCGGGCGGCACGGTCTCCTGCGGCGTCTCGCCGTCATCCTTCTGCCGCTTCAGGCGCTTCAGGATGGCGCTTTCGGGATCGTCCGGGAGCAGCGACATCAGCCATTGGCCGGTGCTGTCGAGCACCGCCTTGGACTTGGCGCCGCGCACCCATTCGGGCTGTGAGCGGTCCGGCACCATCCAGGTGTAGAACACGAACGCGACGACGACGACGATCAGGCCGCGGCCGAGGCCGAAGACGAAGCCGAGGGTGCGGTCGAGCGCGCCGACGCGGCTGTCGAGGATCGCGTCCGAGATCTTCATGGTGATCAGCGAGACGACGATCAGCGTGCCGAAGAAGATCGCCGCGATGGAGACGGCCAGCAGAACCTGGCGGTTCGAGCCGAGATACGGCTCCAGATAGGGAATCAGCAGCGGATGGAACTTGTAGGCGGCGAGCGCGGCGGTGCCCCAGGCGACGAGCGAGAGCGCCTCGCGCGTGAAGCCGCGCACCATGGCGAGGAGCGCGGAAATCAGCATCACCACCAGCAGGATGATGTCGAGCGGCGTAATCGGCATCGATTCAGGTCCAGATCCTACGGCGCAACGTGAATCGGCTGAGTTCCCCAGACGAGTCGCGGGCCGCGCGCGACGCCGGTGATATATACTTTCGACCCGCCTGCGTCACCCTTCATCACCGATGTTTGTCGGATTTGCGACCCTCGGCCGCGCCGCGATCTCGGCCACGAGATCCGCGAGGGTGACGATTCCGAGCGTTTTCAGCCCTTCGCCCTCGCTGTCCTTGCGGCCGGCCTGCGGCACGATGGCGCTCTGGAAGCCGAGCTTCAGCGCCTCCTTCAGGCGTCCGGGAGCGTGCGAGACGGCGCGCACGCCGCCCGACAGGCTGATCTCGCCGAACAGCACCGCGTCGGAGGGCAGGGGCCGCTCGGTCAGCGAGGAGACGAGGGCGGCCGCGACCGCCAGATCGGCGGCAGGCTCGTTGATGCGAAGGCCGCCCGCAACCGCGAGATAGACGTCATGGGCGGCGAGGCGCACGCCGCAGCGCGCCTCCAGCACCGCCAGCACCATGGCGAGGCGGGAATTGTCCCAGCCGACCACGGCCCGGCGCGGCGTGCCGAGCGTGGAGGGCGTCACCAGCGCCTGGATCTCGACGAGCACGGGCCGCGTGCCCTCCATGCCGGCGAACACCGCCGAGCCGGGGCTGGTGGCGTCGCGATCCGAGAGGAAGAGGGCCGAGGGGTTGGCGATCTCGGCGAGGCCCCTGTCGGTCATCTCGAAGACGCCGATCTCGTCGGTCGGACCGAAGCGGTTCTTGGCGGCCCTGAGGATGCGGAACTGGTGGCCCGCCTCGCCCTCGAAGGACACCACCGCGTCCACCATGTGCTCGACGACGCGCGGGCCGGCGATCTGCCCGTCCTTCGTCACATGGCCGACGAGGATCACGGTCGCGCCGGTGCGCTTGGCGTGGCGGATGAGGATCTGCGCCGCGCCGCGCACTTGGCTGACCGTGCCGGGCGCCGATTCGATCGTCTCGGTCCACATCGTCTGGATCGAATCGATGATGACGAGGCGCGGCGGCTTGCCCTGGTCGAGCGTGGCGACGATGTCCTCGACATTGGTCTCGGAGGCGAGCTCGACCGGGCTTTGCGCCAGCGCCAGGCGCTCGGCCCTCAGGCGCACCTGCGCGACCGCCTCCTCGCCCGAGATGTAGACGACGCGGTGGCCGGCGGTCGCGATGGCGGCCGAGGCCTGCACCAGCAG
>JBDHTH010000060.1:0-10314 GCA_039808545.1 Phreatobacteraceae bacterium
CGCGCGGCGCGATCCTGCGCATCTTCCTCATCACGGGCGCGGCGATCGGCGTGGTCGGCACCTTGGTCGGGGTCGGGGTCGGCATCCTCGTCTGCCTCAACATCGAGCAGATCCGCCAGTTCTTCTCCTGGCTCACCAACACGCAGCTCTTCTCGCCGGAGGTCTATTTCCTCTCGCGCCTACCCGCCCATATGGAGCCGACCGAGGTGGCCGCCATCGTCGTGATGTCGCTCGCTTTGTCGCTCGTCGCCACCCTCTATCCAGCCTGGCGCGCCGCCAAGCTCGATCCGGTCGAGGCCCTGCGCTACGAATGAGCACCGTCGTCACCAAGCTGAAGCCGGCGGGCGGCACCGCCAAACCGGCCCCGACCGCGCTGCGCCTGGAAGGCGTCGAGCGCCGCTATGCCGAAGGCCAGGGCCAGCTCGAGGTGCTGCGCGGCGCCGATCTGACCATCCTGCCGGGCCAGTCGGTGGCGCTGGTCGCGCCCTCCGGCACCGGCAAGTCGACGCTGCTGCATGTCGCGGGGCTGCTCGAGGCGCCCGACGGCGGCGAGGTCTATGTCGCGGATCGCGCCACGCGCCCGCTGAAGGAGGCCGAGCGCACCCGCATCCGCCGCACCGAGATCGGCTTCGTCTACCAGTTCCATCACCTGCTGCCCGAGTTCAGCGCGCTCGAGAACGTCATGATGCCGCAGCTCATCCGCGGTCTCGACAAGAGGGAGGCGAGCGCGCGCGCCAGGGAACTGCTCGATTTCCTGGGCCTCGGCGGCCGCCTGACGCATCGCCCGGCCGAGCTCTCGGGCGGCGAGCAGCAGCGTGTGGCGATCGCCCGCGCGGTCGCCAACGCCCCGCGCGTGCTCCTCGCCGACGAGCCGACCGGCAATCTCGACCCGAAGACCTCCGACCACGTCTTCTCGACCCTATCGAGCCTGGTGCGCGCCTCCGGCCTGGCGGCGCTGGTCGCCACCCACAACCTCGACCTCGCGGCCCGCATGGACCGCCGCGTCACGATCATCGACGGCAAGGTCGAGGAGATGGACTGAGCGACGCATCGTGATCGCGTCGCCGGATCAGGGCTCCGGCGTCCCTTCAGTACATGCAAGGTGAATTTGCAATGTCCCTCTCGATTGATCGTCGTCGGGCGGATCCATATTCGCTTGCGCGGTCCGGCCCGGCACGCATCGTGATTTACGGCACGCACAGTCGGAGTTGGACGACGGCTCTTGCGCCGGACGCTCCCGTCTGGACGCTGCTTCCACTCGTGCGTGACGTGCTCACGGTGCCGGCCGATGGGACGGCGCCCGTCCCTGACGCGCACGACGGTATTCGTACGATCCTGCTTCCGCTGATGGAGCGGCATATCCTGGCATGCCCGAGTGATCGGCACTGGGGTTTGATCCCGAGCCCACGAGCGGTTACCGCGCTTGCCGACAAGGCGGTGTTCGCCGAGCATGTGCGGCGACTGGGGCTCGCCCGCTTCTGCCCCCAGCACTACGCCTCTCCCGACGAGGTAGGCTTCCCATGTGTGGTCAAGCGCCGCGATTTGAACGGCGGTAACGGCGTCGCATTGGCCGAGGGCCCGGAGCGGCTGCGGCAACTCCTGGGCATGGCTCCCTGGGCGGGCCACCCGATCCTGCTCCAGGCTTACGAGCTTGCGCGCCACCAATATGCGACGCATGCGATCTGCCGCGACGGGCGCCTGGTCAAGCATCTGTCGTATCGCCAGACAATCTTGGACGGCGACGTCATCCGCCGTGGCGGGCAGAGGATCCTCTGCGAGTCCTTCGATCCCAGCGCCGAGCATCTCGACGCGATGGAGCGCATGCTCGTTCCGCTTGGCTATAGCGGTCCTTGCTGCGTGGACTACACATTGCGCGCCAATGGCTCGCTCTGCGTGTTCGAGATCAACCCGCGCCTCGGCGGTTCGCTCATGCGGCCGGAGAACCTCTGGGATCTGGCGACGCTTCTGAGCGGGCTGATCGACCACGCGCAGCCGCTATCCACCGCCGGAGCGGCATAGCGCGCTTGCCGCGGCCGGCCGCTTCAGAACTCCACCACGGCCCGGATCGACTTGCCTTCATGCATCAGGTCGAAGCCCTTGTTGATCTCCTCGAGCTTCAGCTTGTGGGTGATCAGGTCGTCGATATTGATGCGCCCGTCCATGTACCAGTCGACGATTTTCGGCACGTCGGTGCGCCCGCGCGCCCCGCCGAAGGCCGTGCCTTTCCAGACGCGCCCCGTCACGAGCTGGAAGGGGCGGGTGGAGATCTCCTTGCCGGCCTCCGCGACGCCGATGATGATGCTCTGCCCCCAGCCCTTGTGGCAGCATTCCAGCGCCTGGCGCATCACGGTCGTGTTGCCGGTGCAGTCGAAGGAATAGTCGGCGCCGCCCTTCGTCAGCTCGACGAGATGCGCGACGATGTCGCCGGAGACCTCCTTCGGGTTGACGAAATCGGTCATGCCGAACTTCTTCGCCATCTCGGCCTTGGCCGGATTGACGTCGACGCCGACGATCTGCGCCGCCCCGACCAGCCGCGCGCCCTGGATGACGTTGAGCCCGATGCCGCCGAGGCCGAACACCACGACGCGCGCGCCAGCCTCCACATCGGCCGTCCAGATCACGGCGCCGACGCCTGTCGTCACCCCGCAGCCGATGTAGCAGACCTTGTCGAAGGGCGCGTCCTTGCGGATCTTCGCGACCGCGATCTCCGGCACCACGATATGGTTCGCAAACGTCGAGGTGCCCATGTAGTGGAACACCGGCTGGCCCTTGTAGCGGAAGCGGCTGGTGCCGTCCGGCATCAGGCCCCGCCCTTGCGTGACGCGGATCTTCTGGCAGAGGTTCGTCTTGCGGGAGAGGCAGTATTCGCACTCCCGGCACTCGGGCGTGTAGAGCGGGATGACGTGGTCGCCGGGCGCCAGGCTCGTCACGCCCTTGCCGACCTCCAGCACCACGCCGGCGCCCTCATGGCCGAGCACGGCCGGGAAGATTCCCTCCGAATCGAGCCCCGACAGCGTGTAGGCGTCGGTATGGCAGATGCCGGTCGCCTTCACCTCGATCAGCACCTCGCCGTCGCGCGGCCCGTCGAGATCGAGCTCGACGATCTCGAGCGGCTTCTTGGCTTCGAACGCGACGGCGGCACGGGTTTTCATGACGGGGCTTTCTCCTGTTCGGCGCGAAGCTAAGGGCAGGGCCGCTGCCTGTCCAACGGGAGCGTGACGCATCGCTTAAGAAATGTGCATGGCCGCAGCGCAATCAGCCTTGCCCGATTGTTGCGGGCCGCGAAAATCCCCTAAGCTGGACTCCAAGTTGTGGCCCCTAGGGGCCGGCGACGGATCAACGACATGAGGGAACGGACATGCGCGCCATCAAGCTCCTCACCCTGACGGCCGTCGTCATCGGCGGCCTCATCGCGGCCGGCCCGGCCGATGCCCAGAACAAATGGGCGAAGATCCGGATCGGCACCGAAGGCGCCTATGCGCCCTGGAACTTCGTGGAAGGCGGCAAGCTCACCGGCTTCGAGGTCGAGCTCGCGCAGGACCTCTGCAAGCGCATGAAGGCGGAATGCGAGATCGTCCCGCAGGACTGGGACGGCATCATCCCGGCCCTCAACGCCTCCAAATACGATGCCATCATGGCGGGCATGAACATCACCGAGAAGCGCCAGGAGGTGGTCAGCTTCTCCCGGCCCTATGCGGGCGGCCCGCACGGCTTCGGCGTGCCGAAGAACTCCCCGCTCGTGAAGCTGCCGGGCCTCGGCGAGCGGCTGAGCCTCGTCAAGAACAAGGCCGAGGCCGAGAAGCTGATCGCCGAGAGCAAGGCGTTGCTGAAGGGCAAGGTGATCGGCGTGCAGGTCTCGACCGTGAACGCCAACTTCCTGCAGAAATACTTCAAGGATGTCGCCGATATCCGCGAATACAAGACCACCGAGCAGCACGATCTCGACCTCGTGGCCGGCCGCGTCGATGCGATCTATGCGGACCATTCCTCGCTGCTCGCGACCTTCAGCAAGCCGGATTTCAAGGACTACCAGGTCGCCGGCGTCGGCCTGACCGGCGACATCCTCGGCAACGGCGTCGCGGTCGGCCTGCGCAAGGGCGACGACGATCTGAGGAAGCTGTTCGACGAGGCCATCGCCGGGGCGCTGGCGGACGGCACGATCAAGACCCTGTCGACGAAGTGGTTCAAGACCGACATGACGCCGCAATAAGAACAGGACGGGCGCCGCTCGCGGCGCCCTTTCGGCGGGGGGCCTCGGCGCGATGAACTATTTCGAACTGATGGGGTTCGGCCCGAACGGCTGGGGCCTGCCGATGATCCAGGCCGCGACCATGACGCTCCGCGTCGCGCTCGCCGCCTTCGTCGTCGGCCTCGCGCTCGGCGGCCTCGGGGCCTGGGCGAAGCTGTCGGGCTCCCGCTTCGCGCGCGGCGCGGCGGATGTCTACACGACGGTCATCCGCGGCATTCCGGACCTGCTCGTCATCTATCTCTTCTATTTCGGCGGTTCGGCGGTGCTCGGCGCGATCGGCAAGTGGTTCGGCGCGACCGGCTTCGTCGGCATGCCGGCCTTCGCGACCGGCGCCATCGCGGTCGGGCTCGTCTCGGGCGCCTACCAGACCGAGGTGCTGCGCGGCGCCTTCATGGCAATCGCCAAAGGAGAGCTGGAAGCCGCGCGCGCCGTCGGCATGCCGCCGCTGCTGATGTTCCGCCGCATCATCGTGCCGCAGGTGGCGCGCTACGCCATCCCCGGCCTCGGCAATGTCTGGCAGCTCATCCTGAAGGAATCGGCGCTGATCTCGGTGACGGGCCTCGTCGAGCTGCTCCGGCAGGCGCAGATCGGCGCCGGCTCGACCCGCCAGCCCTTCTACTTCTTCCTCACGGCGGCGGCGCTCTATCTCGTGCTGACGACGCTCTCCACGATCATCTTCGAGCGCCTGGAAACCCGCGCGATGCGCGGCGTCAGGAGGGCATGATGGACTTCGCCTTCCTCCTGGAATGCTTCGAGCGGCTGCTGCCCGGCATCCCGATGACGCTGAAGCTCGCGGGCTTCTCGCTCCTCATCGGTCTCGTGCTGGCGGTGCTGCTGGCGATGGCGCGGCTGTCCGGCATCGTCGTGCTGGAATGGTTCAGCCGCGCCTATGTCTTCGTGTTCCGCGGCACGCCGCTGCTGGTGCAGCTCTTCCTGATCTATTACGGGCTCGGCCAGTTCCCGGCGATCCGCCAGACCTTCCTGTGGCCGTTCCTGCGCGAGCCCTATTGGTGCACGCTGCTCGCTCTGTCGCTGAACACGGCCGCCTATGGGGCCGAGATCGTGCGCGGCGGCCTCCTGTCGGTCGCGGCCGGCCAGGTGGAGGCGGCGCGCGCCTGCGGCATGTCGGGCTGGCTGCTCTACCGCCGGATCGTCTTCCCGCAGGCGCTGCGCCAGGCGCTGCCCGCCTATGGCAGCGAGATCATCCTGATGGTCAAGGCGACCTCGCTCGCCTCCGTCGTCACCCTGCTGGAGCTGACCGGCATCGCCCACAAGCTGATCTCCGAATCGTTCCGCGCCATCGAGGTGTTCATCGTCGCGGGCGCCATCTACCTCGCCATCAACTTCGTCATCACCCGGGCCGTGGCCTGGGGCGAGCGGCGCCTGTCGCCGGACCGCCCGGCCGATCCGCTGCCCTCGCTGCCGGCCGCTTGAGGAGACCCGCCATGAAGGAAGCCATCCGGGTCAAGAACCTCACCAAGCGCTTCGGCGCCCTCGACGTGCTGCGCGGCATCGACCTCGCGGCCCATGAGGGCGAGGCGATCGCCATCCTCGGCTCCTCGGGCTCCGGCAAGTCGACGATGCTGCGCTGCATCAACCTGCTCGAGATCCCGACCGGGGGCGACGTGATCGTCGCGGGCGAACAGATCGCCTTCAAGGAGAAGGGCGGCGCGCGCCTTCCGGCAGACCGCCGCCAGGTCGACCGCATCCGCAGCGAGCTCGGCATGGTGTTCCAGAGCTTCAACCTCTGGTCGCATATGACCGTGCTCCAGAACGTCATGGAGGCGCCGGTGCATGTGCTGAAGCGCCCCGCCGCCGAGGTGAAGGAGGAGGCGATGGGCCTCCTCGCCAAGGTCGGCATCGCCGACAAGGCGGGGCACTATCCCTCCCATCTCTCGGGCGGCCAGCAGCAGCGCGCCGCCATCGCCCGGGCGCTGGCGATGCGGCCGAAGGCGATGCTGTTCGACGAGCCGACCTCCGCGCTCGACCCCGAGCTCGTCGGCGAGGTGCTGCGCGTCATCCGCGGCCTCGCGGAGGAGGGGCGGACGATGCTGATCGTCACCCACGAGATGAATTTCGCGCGCGACGTCGCGAGCCGCATCGTCTTCCTGGACAAGGGCGTCATCGACGCACAGGGAACGCCGGCCGAGATGTTCAACGGCGGCGGCAGCGAGCGCTTCCGGCAGTTCACCGCCAAGCAGAACGCTTAGAGCATGATCCCGAAAAGTGGGAACCGGTTTTCGGATAAGATCATGCTCGAACAAAGAGATAGAGTCCGATCCGGTTCAACCGGATCGGATCGATTCTAGAACGCGGGGGAGGCCGGTGGGAGCCGATCCGCGCATGCCTGCCGATCCCAACGCCGCCGCCTTCTCGCCCGAGGCCGACGACGTCTTCGCCCGCATCGCGCATCGCTACGACCGGCTCTGCGACCTCTTCAGCCTCTACGCCCATCGCGTCTGGAAGAACCGGATGGCGCGGCGCATGGCCGAGCGGCCGGCCGACACTATCCTCGACGTCGCCTCCGGCACCGGCGACATCCCGCTGCGCTTCCTCCGGCGCCTTGACGGCCGCGCCGAGCGGCCGCGCATCCTCGTCACGGATCTCTGTCCCGAGATGCTGGCCATCGCCAGGGGCAAGCTCGCCGGCGCCGGGGAGGGGGTGGCGTTCGACATTGTCAACGCGCACGACCTCGCGGCCGTCGCCGACGCCTCGGTCGACATCTACTCGATCTCCTTCGGCATGAAGATCTGCGACCGGCACCGCGTCGTGGCGGAGGCCTTCCGGGTGCTGAAGCCCGGCGGTCTGTTCCTGTGCCTGGAGGCGGGCCGCATCCCGCTGCCCGCCCTGCACGCCGCCTACCTGACCTATATGCGCTGGTGCATCCCGACCATGGCGCGCATCGCGACCGGCGACCCGAGCGCCTACGCCTATCTCCTGAAAGGCATCCATGATTTTCCGGATCCCGCCGCCTTCGCGCGCGAGATCGCGGCGCATGGCTTCGCGGATGTCGATTACGAGACCATGACGCTCGGCATCGTCGCGCTGCACCGCGCGGCCAAGCCCGCCGCCATGGCCTGACGCTCGGGCGTCGCAGGCGCGCATCCCGCATGCGGTGCGCGGGGGTTGTCGACGGGCAGGCGCCCCGTAAACTCCGCCTCCCGACAGCCTCACCCTGAGGAAACGCCATGATCGACGAAGCGCCGCTCCTGACCGTGAGGAGAGAGTTCACGCGGCCGGCCGCCGAGATCGTGGCCGGCTTCAGGGACGTGCCGCTCGCCAATGTCTGCGACGCGATGGGCGGCGCCGGCGCGATGAGCTACCGGGTCGGGCCGCTGCCGGGCCTGCCGGAGCGCTTCGTCGGCGTGGCGCTGACCTGCGACAACGGGCCGGGCGACAATCTCGCGGCGAGCGCCGCGACCGCGCTCGCCGAGGCGGGCGACGTGATCGTCGCGGCGACCGACGGCTTCACCAAGACGGCCGTGGTCGGCGACCTGATGGTCGGCATGATGAAGAACCGCGGCGTGGTCGCTTTCGTCACAGACGGCGTGGTGCGCGACCTCGCCGATCTCCGCAGGATCGCCCTGCCGGTTTTCGCCCAAGGCGCCACGCCCAACTCGGTGCATCGCTCTGGCCCCGGCACGGTCGGCCTGCCGGTGGTCTGCGGCGGCATTGCGGTCAGGTCCGGCGACATCGTGCTCGGCGATCCCGACGGCGTCGTCGTGGTGCCGCAGGCCGAGGCCGCCGAGGTGCTGGGGCGGCTGAAGGCCGTGCGCGCGCAGGAGGCGGGCGTCCTCGCCGAGGTGCAGGCGGGCCTTGCGGCGCCGCGCGTCGCGACCGAGCTGCTGGCCGGCGGCCGCGTCAAATTCGTCGATTGAACGGGGGATATATGAAGATCGTCGCGGTTGATCCTTTCATCCTGCATCTGCCGATCGCGCAAGGCTCGATTTCCGATTCCACGCATGCGGTCAGCCATTGGGGCGTCGTCGGCGCCCGCATCGCGACGGAAGACGGGCTCGAGGGCTATGGGTTCACGGGCACTCACGCGCATCTTCCCTCCGACCAGCTCGTCACCCGCTGCATCGCCGGTTGCTACCGGCCGCTGCTGATCGGCGAGGATGCGCGGGAGGGCCAGCGCCTCTGGACCCGTCTCGCGCGCAATCCGCCGCTGCAATGGGTGGGGCGGGTCGGCATCACCCATCTGGCGCTCGCGGCCGTCGACATCGCGCTCTGGGATCTGAGGGCGAAGAAGGCGGGGCTGCCGCTCTGGATGCTGCTCGGCGGCGCCACCAAGCCGCGACTCGACGCCTACAACACCGATATCGGCTGGCTGTCGATCCCCGACGACGAACTGGTCAACGGTTCGCTCCGCGCCATCGAGATGGACGGCTTCCGCCGCATCAAGATCAAGGTCGGCCATGACAATCCGGTGATCGACCTGCGCCGCCTGGAGCTGGTGCGCCGCGCCATCGGCCCCGGCATCACGATGGCGATCGACGGCAACGGCAAATGGGACCTGCCGACCTGCATGCGCTTCTGCCGGCAGGCCGAGGGCCTCGACATCTTCTGGTTCGAGGAGCCGGTCTGGTACGACGACGTCGCCTCGCACGCGGCGCTCGCCCGCGCCACGTCGATCCCCGTCGCGCTCGGCGAGCAGATATACACGCTGGAGCATTTCGCGAGCTTCGTGAAGGAGGGCGCGGTCCACTATGTCCAGCCGGACGTGACGCGCGTCGGCGGCATCACGGAATACATCCAGGTCGCCGATCTCGCGCATGCGTTCCGCCTGCCGGTGGCGGCGCATGCGGGCGACATGTGCCAGGTGCATGTGCATCTCGCCCATTGGCACCCGGCCTCGACGCTTCTGGAATACATCCCCTGGATCAAGGACCATTTCGAGGAGCCGATCCGGGTCGTCGACGGCGACTATCTCCGCCCCGAGCGGCCCGGCGCCAGCGCGACGCCGACGCGGGAAGCCTTCGAGCGCTATAGCCAGCCCCTGGGGTGAGGGCGACGGTCCCGTCTTGCTGCGTCGTCAGGACTTGACGCGCACGTAGCGGCCCGGCGCGTCCTCGATCGGCTTCAGCTTGCCGCCGCCGGGCTTTCGCGCTTTCACTTTGCGGCCGTCCTGCGACACGATCCAGTCGAGCCAATGCGGCCACCAGGAGCCGGGATGCTCCTCGGCCTTGGCGGCCCAGCTCTCGAACTCGCCCTTCACCGGGCCGCCGGTCCAGAACTGGTACTTCATCTTGGCGGGCGGGTTGACGACGCCCGCGATATGGCCGGACCCTGCCATGACATAGGTCACCTCGCCGCCGAAGAAGCGCGAGCCGTGGAACACCGATTTCGCCGGCGCGATATGGTCCTCCTTGGTGGCGAGGTTGTAGATCGGGATCTTGACCTCCTTCAGGTCGAGCTCCACCCCGTCCACCACCATCTCGCCGCGCGTCAGCTTGTTCTCCAGGTAGCAATTGCGCAGGTAGAAGGAGTGGTTGGCGGCCGGCATGCGGGTGGAATCGGAGTTCCAGTAGAGCAGGTCGAACGGAATCGGCGCCTTGCCCTTGACGTAGTTGTTGATCACGTAGGACCAGATCAGGTCGTTCGAGCGCAGCATGTTGAAGGCGTTCGCCATTTTCGCGCCTTCCAGATACCCCTTCTCGGCCATCTGCTTCTCGACCGCGCGGATCTGCTCCTCGTCCGCGAACACCTTCAGGTCGCCCGCATGGGTGAAGTCGACCTGGGTCGTGAACAGCGTCGCCGAGCTGATCCGCGTATCGCCCTTCGCCGCCATATAGGCGAGCGCCACCGCGAGCAGCGTGCCGCCGACGCAGTAGCCGATTGCCGTCACGTCCTTCTCGCCGGTCGCCTTCGCGATCGCGTCGAGCGCCGCGAGCGGCCCGTTCCGGATGTAGTCGCCGAAGCTCGCCCCGGCGAGCGTCTCGTCCGGATTGACCCAGGAGATGACGAACACCGTCAGCCCCTGCTCGACGCACCATTTGATGAAGGACTTCTCGGGGTTGAGATCGAGGATGTAGAACTTGTTGATCCAGGGCGGACAGATCAGC
>JBDHTH010000061.1:0-10151 GCA_039808545.1 Phreatobacteraceae bacterium
GTGCTCGGCGCTTCCGTCGGCGTGTTGCCGGCCGGCCGGGCCGTATCGCGCTTCAGCGTCATCCAGATCAGGACGGCCGCGACCACGGCGCCGAGAACGATGACCAGCAGCCACATCACGCCGCGTCGCCCCTCCGGAGCGGGGCGCGGCGCATCGAGCACGCTCGGCCGCTGGGGTGCCGCGGCCGGAGGCGGCGTGGCGCCGACTGCGGCCTTGTCGATCGGCACGGTCTTGTCGTCGTCGCCGCGCATCACGGTCGGCTGGTCGTCGCCGTGCTTCGGCGCGCCCGTTATCATGGTCGCGCTGTCGTCGCCGCGCGGGACGGGGGGCGCTGCCGGGACCGGGCGCTCGATCGGCTCGGTGACGTCGGCATGCGGGGCTGCCGCCGGCGCGCCGGCGGGCGGCGCGACGGGGAGCGTGACGTCCTCGTTGCCGGCATCGGCCGCGACCGGGCCCGCCAGCGATCCGGCCCCGCCCGCGCCGAAATGGCGGGGCGCGCGGGCCGCTGCCGATTCGGCGAGCGGCCGGCCGGCGCTGATCAGCTTGGTGGAGACGAAATTGTCGTCCTCGATCCGGATCGGCGGCGCGCCGGCCTTGAGACCGGTCGGCACCGCGGCCGGCACCAGGAAGCCGAGCGTCGTGTCGTCGCCGCTGCCGCGCTCGGCGCAGTGGAAGAGCCAGGTCGCAAGATCGTCGAGGATGTTGTCGAGCCCGGCCTCGGCGACCCGCGTGCGGTAGCTCGCCGCGACCGCGAAGAACGCCTCGTCGTCCGTGAAGGATTTCGACAGCCCGTCCGTCGACATCATCACGAAGTCGGCATCGTGGGCCGGATCCGCGATGGTGACGCGCCGGACGCGGAAATAGCGCGCCGCGTCGGCGAGGCAGAGCGAATAGGTCGCTTCCCCGATCAGCCCCTCGTCCGAGCCGAGCAGGCGCGTCAGCGGCTGACCGGGGCGGCCGACCAGCAGGTCGCCGTCGCCGATCTGGCAATAGATCGCGCCGTCCGGCCCGTGGCCGGCCGCCAGCAGCGTCGCGCCGTATGGGTTGTAGCGGTCGAGCGGATCGGCCGGCAGCGCGGCGGGCTCGATCGGGTCCTCGACCATGTCGGCCTCGACCCGCATCCGCCAGCGCTCGATCAGGATGTCGGGCAGCCGATGCGTCGCATCCGCCAGCTCCTGCTCGTCCCAGGCGCCGTTGGCGATCTCCGACAGCGTCTGGACCGCGACCTCGCAGGCGAAGCGCGAGCCCCTGTCGGAGCGGAAATGCGGCGCGCTGCCATGCCCGTCCGAGACGGCGAGGATCGTCCAGCCGCCGACCGTCGCCCAACTGATGGCGTCCTGGTTCGGCATCTTGCGGCGGACATGGGTTGGGCCGCGGGCGCTCGCACCGCCGGCCCGCCAGTATCCATTCGGAGACGTCTTGCTCAAATGCACCCTCGAATGTCTCAACCCGTGAAGGCCCTGGCCGCCGCCGCGCTCAGATCTTCAGCGTACCGCGTCTGCGTCCGAAGTCGATGACCACGCCCGCTTCCACCTTGACGGCCCTACCCGGATCGACCCGGATCTTGCCGCCTGAGGGATGCACTGCACTCCAGGACATTTTTGTCAGATTTTTGATGCCGATAATGTCCGGATTGGTTGGATGCCGCTCGACGACGGCCTGCGTCTCGTCGAAATCGAAGCTGCGGGCCGGGTCGAGATGGTGGGCGTAGAGATGCGTGCCGGCCTTCAGCACCACCACGTCGCGGCCGAGCACGAGGCGCGGCGGCAGCGGGATCGGCGTCGCGCAGGCCGTGCAGGTGAGGTTGGCGGTGTCCTGGTGGTCCGCCTCGATGCCGTGCTCGAAGCCGCAGCGCGGGCAGGGCACGATCGCATCGCGCAGCCGCGCCATGGATTGCCGCCACTCGCTCTCCACCACGCGGCCCGATGCAGGCTCGCGCAGGCCGCGCGTGAAGGAGCGCACGAACAGGTCGCGCACATGCCCCGGCATCGCCCGCCAGCGGGCGACGATCCAGTCATGGATGCCCGGCAGCGGCCCGTTCGACTGGTCGACCGGATCGAACAGGAAGACCGGGTTGGTGCCGTAGAGCGCCGTCTCGGCCGCCTGGTCCATGATCTCGACCGCCGCCTCGCGCTTGCCGTCGAGCGGGTGCCAGTTGAACAGGATATAGAAAAACAGCACCGCCATCGAATAGAGGTCGGTCCAGGTGTCCGGCAGCGCCTCGCGCCGCACCACCTCGGGCGCCATGAACTTGCGCGTGCCGTAGACGCCGCCCGGCTGGCCGTGCACGTCGACGTTGTCGACGTCGCAGATGCAGATGTCGCCGGTCGTGGCGTTGATGAAGAAGCCGCCGAAATTGATGTCCTGGTAGCAGAAGCCCTTGGCGTGGAGCCTGAGGAAGCTCTCGGCGATCTGCAGGCAGGTCGTGGCGCGCGCCGCGAGCGAGGGATCGATGCGGCGCGGCGGGGCCGAGATCAGATCCTTCATGTTGCGGTAGACGTCGGGGCGCACCGGCATCACGAAGCCGAAGCTCGGCTTGCCGCGAATCTCGACCAGCTCGATCGGCCACAGATAGCGGTCGTCCGGCGCGCCACGCTCGATCAGCCGCGAGATGCGCTCGCGCACCCGAACGTCGATGCTCAGGATATGCTCGTGATACCACTTGAAGGCATAGCGCTGACTGCCGATCTCGACGAGATAGACGGTTCCCTGGCCGCCGGCGCCCAACACTTCGAGGACCCGGCCCGTGAAACCGCTGGAGACCAACGTGAAGGTCTGCCCGGGGTTGAGACTCTCTTTCGCTGACACGAGCATATCCGGATCGATTATGTGGCGCTGTACGGCGAAAGCCCGCAGCGGATGTGGAAATTAGACGGCGAGCCACCTCAAGAGCAACCGCCGCATCCCTTCGTCGCGGCGCATTCATCCCCGGTTCACCCGAAAGATGACGAAAAATTCATCCAGGCGCCCGGCCCGCAAGCGCGTGCTTACGCCGTCTTGGGGCGGAACGCCACACAGACGGCGGGATTCGTCTCGATCCGGGGCCCCCCGATCAGGTCGATGCAATAGGGAATCGCCGGGAAAACCGCGTCGAGGCATTCCCGGATCGCGGCCGGCTTGCCCGGCAGGTTGACGATCAGGCTCGATCCGCGCGTGCCGGCGATCTGCCGCGACAGGATCGCGGTCGGCACCGAGAGGAGGCTTCTGGCGCGCATCAACTCTCCGAAGCCCGGCAGGATGCGCTCGCAGACCGCCTCGGTCGCCTCCGGCGTGACGTCGCGCGCCGCCGGCCCGGTGCCGCCCGTCGTCAGGATCAGCGGGCAGCGCTCGGCATCGGCCAGCGCCGCCAGCGTCTCGGAGATCAGCGCGGCCTCGTCCGGGATGACGCGTGCGACGCCGTGCCACCGGCTCGCCAGGATATCGGTCAGGGCCGCGACGATGCCGGGCCCGCCCTTGTCCTCGTAGAGGCCCCGGCTCGCGCGGTCCGACACCGTGACGATGCCGATTGGGATGGAAAGAGTGGGGGAGGCCATCAGGTCTTTCGCCGCGCCGACAAATTTTGTTCACGGCCCTTTGAACGGAACGGCCGGTTCGTGCGTCTTACATGCAGCGTAATCACGTGGGGCGCAAACCCGTGTCTCGCCGGCCACAGCGTTCAAGAGAACGCGAGATGGCGGGATCATGGCGAGAAAAGGGCTTGCATGCGAGGGGGCGTTAACCGAGTTTCATCGACTGGGTGCGACATTTCCCGCAACGACGCGGCATGTCTGGGCTTGGGGCTGGGCCTCTGATTCGGATGCGCTGTGTGCCCGTGAGCATGAAATCGTCACTGCATTCGCAATCCAACGGGGCTGAACTATGCGCAAACTGCTCGCGACGGTGGGTCTGATCGCCGTCACCGCCTTCTCGTTCTCGGCGTCGGCCAGGGCCGACGACCGGTATCCCAACAATCCCTTCTCGCAGCTGTTCAGCAACACCCAGACGCAGACCAGCAATGCCGGCATCCCGCGCGAGACCGTCAGCTATCCGACGAAATACGCGCCCGGCACGATCGTCATCTCGACCACCGAGCGCCGCCTCTATCTCGTGCTCGAGGACGGCAAGGCGCTCCGCTACGGCGTCGGCGTCGGCCGGCCGGGCTTCCAGTGGGCCGGCGTGAAGACCATCACGCAGAAGCGCGAATGGCCGGATTGGCGTCCGCCCGCGCAGATGCTGAAGCGCCGCCCGGACCTGCCGCGCTACATGAAGGGCGGCCCCGAGAACCCGCTCGGCGCCCGTGCCATGTATCTCGGCTCGACCCTTTACCGCATCCACGGCTCCAACGAACCCGAGACGATCGGCACCGCGGTGTCGTCCGGCTGCTTCCGCATGCTGAACGACGACGTCGTCGACCTCTACAACCGCGTCAAGGTCGGCACGCGGGTCGTCATCCTGCGCTGATCCTGCCTATCGAAAGACATGAACGGCCGGCCTCGCGCCGGCCGTTTTCGTTTGGCGGGCCTTCGCTCAATGCCGGTGCGGCTGCTTCGCGGCCGGCCGGTCCCGGCTGAGGCCGAGCGCCTCGAGCTTGGCGACGTAGTCTGCCATCAGCGCATCCTGGCGGCTGCCGAGCGCGTGCAGATAGTCCCAGGTGAAGATGCCGGTCGAATGCATGTCGTCGAAGGTGAGCCGCACCGCGTAATGGCCGACCGGCTCGACGCCGAGGATCATGACGTTGCGCTTGCCCGCGACGACGATCTTCTCCTCCTTGCGATGGCCCTGCACCTCGGCGCTCGGGCTCTCGACCCGCAGCAGCTCGGCGAGAATCGCGAAACGCGACCCGTCCTCGAACGCGACGGTCAGTTGCCGCCGGTCGCGCGCGATCGTGATCTCGGTCGGCCAATGTCTTTGCTCGGGCTCCATCGGCCGATTGTGGCGCGCGGCGGCCGCCGGAGCAATGCGATCGCGCCTTGCGGGACGCCGATCCGGCCATATCTCTCGGCAAACCCATCGGCTATAATCATTTGGTCATGAACGTCAGCATCGCACCGATCACGGCCGGCCAGGGGCCGACCCTCATCGACCCTTTCGGGCGGACGATCGACTATCTGCGCGTCTCGCTGACCGATCGCTGCGATTTCCGCTGCGTCTATTGCATGGCCGAGAACATGGCGTTCCTGCCGAAGCGTGACCTGCTCACGCTCGAGGAGCTGGATCGGCTGTGCTCGGTCTTCATCCGGCGAGGCGTGCGCAAGCTGCGGCTGACCGGCGGCGAGCCGCTGGTGCGGCGCGACGTGATGACGCTGTTCCGCAGCCTGTCGCGGCACCTCGACAGCGGCGTGCTCGACGAATTGACGCTGACGACCAACGGCTCGCAGCTCACGCGCTATGCCGAAGAGCTGGCGGCGGCCGGCGTCCGGCGCATCAACGTCTCGCTCGATACGCTCGATCCGGCGAAGTTCCGCGCCATCACCCGCTGGGGCGATCTCGCGCAAGTGCTGCGCGGCATCGACGCGGCCCAGGCGGCCGGGCTCGCCGTGAAGATCAACACGGTGGCGCTGAAGGGCGTGAACGAGGGCGAGATCGAATCGCTCGTCGACTGGGCCCATGGCCGCGGCGCCGACATCACCTTCATCGAGGTGATGCCGCTCGGCGACATCGAGCCGGAGCGCATCGACCAGTATTTGCCGATGACCACCGTGCGGGCGCGGCTCGCGGCGCGTTTCGAGCTCCGCGAGAGTCATCATCGCAGCGGCGGCCCGGCCCGCTATGTCGAGGTCGGGGACAGCGGCCGGCTGATCGGCTTCATCACGCCGCTCACCCATAATTTCTGCGAGAGCTGCAACCGCGTGCGCGTCACCTGCACGGGCACGCTGTTCATGTGCCTCGGCCAGGAGGACGCGGCCGATCTGCGCACGCCGCTGCGGGCTTCCGCGAGCGATGCGCCGCTGCACGCCGCCATCGATGCCGCCATCGCCCGCAAGCCGAAGGGACATGACTTCGTCATCGACCGCCGCGCCGCCGCGCCCGCCGTATCGCGCCATATGAGCATGACCGGCGGCTGATCGGAGCTGCGCCATAGCCCGGCGGGCGGGCCCATTGCGCGAAACGCACTGCTGCGGGCACGCGCGATGCTCTATAGAATGGGATTCGCGACGCCGAACCCTCATTCCGCCTTTCGATCCCGCCTCGATGCTGCCGACCAACGCCAATTCGCGCGGCGCGATCGCGCTGCTGTTCGCCATGGCGGCCTTCGTCGTGAACGACGCGCTGATGAAGCGCCTCACCGAGATGATGCCGGTGAGCGAGGCGCTGCTGCTGCGCGGCGGGCTCACCAGCCTGGTGATGGCGTCGGCCCTGCCGTTCCTGGCGGGCTGGGGCGGATGGGCGATGCTGCGCGACCGCAACGTGCTGCTGCGCTCGATCTTCGAGGCGCTCTCGGCGCTGACCTTCATCACGGCCCTGTCGCAGCTTCCGCTCGGCACGGTCACGGCCATCAGCATGGCCTCGCCCCTGCTGATCACGGTGATCGGCGCGCTCTGGTTCAACGAGGGGGTGGGCTGGCGCCGCTGGCTGGCGGCGCTGGTCGGCTTCGGCGGCACGCTGTTCATCATCCGGCCGAGCGTGGAGGGCATCAACGGCTACGCCGTGCTCGCCTTCCTATGCTGCTTCGTCGTCGCGGGCCGCGACGTGATGACCAAGCGGATCGGCGCCAAGATCCCGGTCGTGGTGATCGCGCTCGGCGCGGCGCTATCGATCACGCTGGTGAGCGGCGCCCTGAGTCTCACCAATCTCTACGACCCCTGGACGACGCCGAGCGCGACCGCCTGGCTGCTGCTGGCCGGCTCGACCGTCTTCGTCATCGTCGGCAACGTTCTCGTCGTCTACGCGTTCCGTGACGTCGAGGTCTCGGTCGTCGCTCCGTTCCGTTACACGGTCATCATCTGGGCGCTGCTGCTCGGCTGGATCGGCTGGGGTCATACCCCCGATCTCCTGGCGGTGATCGGCATGTCGCTGATCATCGGCAGCGGCCTCTACACGCTACACCGCGAGGCGATCCGGCGGCGCGAGGCACGGATCGCCGAGGCGCTGGCCGAGGCCGAGAAATAGGCCTGCGCCTTTAGCTCCGCACCGTCAGCAGTTCCTCGACCGCGTCCGGCAAGGCGTCGAAATGGCCGATGATCCGGTCGGGCGCGAGCTCCGCCATCGGGATCTCGGTATAGCCGAAATCGACGCCGATCACCGGAATTTCGGCCGCGCGGGCGGTCGCGACATCGGTCTTGGAATCGCCCACCATGATGGCGCGCGCCGGATCGCCGCCGGCCTTCAGGACCGTGTTGACGAGGTGGCCGGCATCCGGCTTGCGCGTCGCGAAGGTGTCGGCGCCGGAGACGAAGGCGAAGCGGCTTGTCAGGTCCAGCGCATCGAGAAGCTGCACCGCGAAACGCTCCAGCTTGTTGGTGCAGACCGCGGCCCGATAGCCGCGTGCCGCCAGCACGTCGAGCGCCGCGAGGACGCCCGGATAGGGCCGCGACAGGTCGGCGATATGCGCGGAATAGTCCGCGAGATAGTCCTCGAACATCCGCTCGACGACCGGCGCGGGCTCGCTGCGCCCGTTCGCCGCCAGCCCGCGCTCGATCAGCGGGCGGATACCGTAGCCGATCAGGGACTTGGCGAGGCCGATGTCGAGCGCCGGGATGCCTTCGCGCGCGAACAGCCGGTTGAGGCAGGCCATCAGATCGGGCGCGGTATCGACCAGCGTTCCGTCTAGGTCGAAGGCGATCACCGGCGGCATGGGCATCATCGAGGGTCCGATCTGGGGGAGGCGCGAATCCCGCGCAGCATCCCCGAAACCGGCCGCGACGCAAGCCCTAGCGGACGCCTGCCCTCTTCGAGAAATCCTCGACATCGAGAAATGCACCGCCGGATTCGACCGCAAGAAGCGGATCGCGGCGGGTCGGCGGCGCGCCTATCGCTTCCGGCACCTCTCTGGGGATCGAACCATGCCGGACCATCGCCTCGCCGGGCGCCTGACGCCCGTCGCCCGCCTCTCGCTGTCCAATCTCGCGGCCCAGCTCTCCGAGCAGGTCGCGCTCGCGGCGGCCCCGCTCGTCGCGGTGCTGCTGCTCGGCGCCGATGCGGGCGCGACGGGCATGCTGCAAACCGCGCAGACGCTGCCCTTCCTGCTGCTGTCGATCCCGGTCGGGCTCCTCGTCGATCGCTTCGCGCGCCGGCGGCTGATGGTCGGCGCTGAATTGCTGCGGGCCGCCGCGCTCGGCCTCGTGCTGGGTCTGCTGCTGACGCAGAGGCTCACCTTGGAGAGCCTGGCGCTGCTGGGCTTCATCGGCGCGGTCGGCACCGTCTGCTACAGCGTGGCAGCCCCAGCGCTGATACCGGACCTCGTAGAGCGTGCGCGGCTTGCGGGCGCCAATCGCGCCCAGGAGCTCGGCCGCAGCCTCGCCTATGCGGCCGGGCCGGCCGTCGGCGGAGCGATGGTCGGGATTCTCGGCGGCGCCGCGACCTATGCGCTCGCAGCCGCGATCTCGCTTCTCGCCGCCGTGATGCTGGCCCGCCTTCCCGAGCCGCCGGTGGCAGCGAGACCGCACCGCAACCTCCGGGCAGAGCTCGTGGAGGGCCTGCGTTTCGTGGCGCGCGACTCCTGCCTGCGGCCGACCCTGCTGACCGCGATCGTCTTCAACACCGCCTGGTTCGTTTTGCAGGGCGTGTTCGTCGCCTATGCGGCCCTCTCGCTGCGGCTCGGCCCCGTGGCGATCGGCGCGACGATGAGCCTTTACGGGTCCGGCATGATCGCCGGTGCGCTCCTCATGCCGGCGCTGTCGCGGCGGCTCGCCTTCGGCCGCACCCTGCTGATCGGGCCGTTCTGCGGCCTCGCAGCGGCGATTCTGATACTGGCTACCCTGTGGCTGCCCTCGGCGACAATCGTCGGTGCGAGCTTCTTCCTGTTTGGCGCAGGGCCCACCGTCTGGGTCATCGCCACGATGACGCTCCGCCAGGCCGTCCCCCCGCCCGCCATGCTCGGCCGGGTCTCGGCGCTGATCATGACCGCGACCTTCGGCGCGCGCCCGCTCGGCGCCGCGCTCGGCGCCTATCTGGCCCTCGACTACGGCATCGCGGCGCCGCTTTGGGCGGCGGCGGCCGGCTTCCTGCTGCAATTCGCGATCATCGCGGCGGCCTCGGTGAGCCGGCTGGCCGAGCTGCCCGCGCCGGCCGAGCCATCCGCCCCTCCCGCGGTCCGCGCGCCGGCCTGACGCGGCGCCCATGGCGTTCCGGGCGGGAAGCGTCTATCTAGGCGCTCCAAACGGAGTGCGTGATGGACGAACCGTCGGAACTCGATCAGATGAAGCGCAAGGCGGCCGCCAGGGCCGTCGCGCTGGTGACGTCGGGCATGAAGCTGGGCCTCGGCACCGGCTCCACCGCCCGTCATTTCGTTGACCTTCTGGCGGCGCGCATCCGCGACGAGAAGCTCGACATCGTCGCCGTGCCGACCTCGGTCGTCACCGAGACGCAGGCCCGCGAGCTCGGCATCCGCCTCGCCAGCCTCGACGATCTGCGCCAGCTCGACCTCACGGTCGACGGCGCCGACGAGATCGACGGCGATCTCACCTTGATCAAGGGGGCGGGCGGCGCGCTGCTGCGCGAGAAGATCGTCGCGGCCGCCTCCAAGCGGATGGTGGTGATCGCCGACGAGACCAAGCTCGTCGAGCGCCTCGGCCGCTTCCCGCTGTCGATCGAGATCGTGCCGTTCGGGGTCGTGCCGACGGTCGACGCGGTTCTGCGGGCTTCGGAGGAGGCCGGCTGCACCGGCACGGTCTCGCTGCGCAAGCGCGGCGACCATGTTTTCGTCACGGATGGCGGCCACGTGATCGTCGACGCCGCCTTCGGGCTGATTCCCAACCCGAAGGCGCTCGCCACGGCGCTTCTCGCCATTCCGGGCGTCGTCGAGACGGGGCTGTTCATCGATATGGCCGACACGGCGATCATCGCGGGCGACAAGGACATCCGCGTGATCGAGGCGCGTCGCGCCGATTAGGGTCAGGCCTCGTCAATGGATGGTCTTTCGACGCGAGGGATTTCGGTTGGCTGCCAGGAGGCGGCCGGCCGCAAACCGTCCGGTTTGCAACGGCCGCCGACGCCGCAGCCGGCCGAAAGGA
>JBDHTH010000062.1:0-10108 GCA_039808545.1 Phreatobacteraceae bacterium
AAAGCCCTTGATCCGTTCCCACTGGTCGTCCCGAAGCGCATCGCAATCCATCGCCGATCTCCAAAATCAGCGTTGAATCTGATTTGCTCGCCATTGGGAATCCCAAGCGTTAAATCGTCACTACGGCCTAGGCCGGCGTCAGCCGGCCAGCACGCTCGGCGCGCCGCTCGCCCAGCCGATCGAGACACGCTCCCCGACGGCGGGCGCGAAGCCGCGCTGGCGCTCGCTGGTATCCGCGAGGATGATTGCGCCCGTATCGGTCCGCATCTCGTAGCGGATGAAGGCGCCCATGTAGCTGCGCGACACGACCGTCGCGGCGAGCCCGTCCTTTTTGGGCGGCGCGATCTCGACCTTCTCGTAGCGCAGCGCGAAGAGCACCGGCGCGCCGGCCCGGATCGCCGCCGGGATCCGGCAGGGCAGGGCGCCATGCGTCGTCTCGACCCGCCCGACCCCGTCCGGCCCGACCGCCGCGACGGTGCCCTCGAAGAAGTTCGAATGCCCCATGAAGCGCGCGACGAACTGCGTCTGCGGCCGCTCATAGACCTCCTCGGGCGTGCCGATCTGGAGGATCCGCCCTTCGCCCATCACGGCGATGCGGTCCGACATCGTCATCGCCTCGGTCTGGTCGTGGGTGACGAAGATGAAGGTGCGCCCGGTCTCCCGGTGCAGCCGCTTCAGCTCCTCCTGCATCTGCAGGCGGAGCTGCAGGTCGAGCGCGCCGAGCGGCTCGTCGAGCAGCAGCACGTCCGGCTCGTTGACGAGGGCGCGCGCCATGGCGATGCGCTGCTTCTGCCCGCCCGAGAGGGCGTCGATCCGCCGCCCCGCCATCTCGGACAGCCTGACCAGCGCCAGCGCCTCCTCGACCTTGCGGGCGATCGTCGCGCGATCGAGCCGCTTCATCTCCAGGCCGAACGCGATGTTCTCGGCGACCGTCATATGCGGGAACAGCGCCAGATGCTGGAAGATCATGTTGGTGCGGCGCCGGTAGGGCGGATCGGCCAGCACCGAGCGGCCGGCGATCAGCACGTCGCCCGAGCTCGGCGTCTCGAAGCCGCCGATGATGCGCAGCAGCGTGGTCTTGCCGCAGCCCGAGGAGCCGAGCAGGGAGAAGAACTCGCCCTCGCGGATGTCGAGATCCGTCGCCTTCAGCACCTCGACGGCGCCGAACGACTTGGTCACGCCGCGGATCGATACGGCGGACGCGCCGGCCGCCGCCCTCTCGACGTGATCCTCGCCACTCATGCTCACCTGCCTTGCCGCCGCGTCCATCGTCTCTCGCCGCAAAGGATGCCCTTTTTCCTCGCTCGCGTCAGAACAGAATCGTCTTCTTCAGCGCCTGATGCGTCACCTTGCCCTCGAAATGGGGAAAGCGCTTCGCATCCTCGCGGGCCCTGACGCGCGCTTCCGAGGCAAGTGCGGCATTCAGCGCCTCGACCGAATCGAAGCGGAACTCGCCGAGCAGGAAGGCGTTGCCGGGATTGATCGTCATCGGGTCGCGCCAGCCCTCGACCGGCAGATGCACGGCGGCCGAGCGGATGCCCGGATAGGCCTTCATGAAGGTCCCGTGCGTGTTGAGATAATAGTCGAGGAAGCGCTCCGTATCGTCGGAGCGACCCTCGTAGCGGACGAAATAGCCAATCGACATGGCGCTGCCTTCCTGCATGCGGGGTATGGCCGGGCCGGCATGGTGCCGGCCCGATATGATCAGGCGCTCTTCACGCGGCTCCAGCCCTCGATCCAGCGCGCGATCGCCGGCGGGAAGCTCAGGCCGTGATGCTTGGTGGAGCCGTCGAGGACGCCGTAGCCGAAGCGCTTGCGCTCCTCCGCGCTGATGTCGAGCGTGCCCTCGGTGGAGGTCGAGAGATAGCCCGAGACCTTGGTGACCTGGCCCGCATAGTCCTTGCCGAGCATGGCGTTGATGACGGCGCTCGAGGCCGCGGCGTTCTTTGAATCCTTCGGCACGAAGGCCGCGTGGGAGAAGGAGAGCACGCCTTCCTTGGGCCAGGCATTCGTCACCTTGAAGCCCTTCTTCTGCAGCTCGGCGCGCACCGGGATCGGGCCGTAGAGGCAGACGACCTCGCCGGTCGCGAGCAGGTTCGTTCCCTGCGCGAAGGTCGACCAGATGGTGCGGATGTTCTTCTTGCGGGCGATCAGGAACTTGACGACCTCGTCGAGATCCTTGCCGTCCAGCGTCTCGGGCTTGGCGTGGCCGAGATGCAGGCCCGCCGCCATGATCATCTGGTGGGCGGCGTCGTACCAGGCGATGCGGCCCGCGTATTTATCCTCGAACAGCGGCGCCCAGGACTGCGTGAAGGCGTCGTTCTCGGGCACCGCCTCGGTGTTGTAGAGCACCGAATCGAAGCCCCAGAACACCGGCACCATGAACACCTTGCCGTCGCGCTCGATGATGTCGCCCTTGAAGGCCTCCGACACCTTGGAGAGGTTGGCGATCGCCTTCGGGTCGAGCGGCGCGACGAGCTCGCTGCCGGGCTTCGGCCCCATGATCGGCTTGCGCACGAAATCGGAGCCGGCGATCAGCAGATCGTAGCGGCCGGTGCCGCCGGGCGCGGTGAGGCGCGAGACGACATCGGTGGTCGACTGCCAGGGCGCGTCGTTGATCTTGCCGCCCGAGGCCGTCTCCAGCACCGCGCGCAGCGGCCCGCCGATCGCGGCGTTGACCATGACGACGTCGATCGACGCCGCGGCCCGCGCCGGGCCGGCCAGCCAGGGAAGGCCGGCCGCGATGCCGGCGGCCGCGCCGGCCTTCAGGAAGTCGCGGCGGCCGATGCCGCTCGTCCCGTGTTTCGCATTGCGCATGGTCGGTTCCCCTTTCGATGCTTGGTTTGTCTTAAGACCGCTCGCGCGGCGTCAGCGCGAAGCCGGCGAGCGAGACGCCGACCGAAACCACCATGATCACGACGCCGACGGCCGGCAGGAACGGCGCCATCTGGTCGATGATCAGCGTCCATAGATGCACCGGGATCGTCCGCTGCGTGCCGATCACCAGGAAGGTGCGGATGAACTCGTCGAACGACAGCGTGAAGGCGAACAGGAAGGTCGCGACGATGCCGGGCCGCACGATCGGCAGCAGGATGCGGCGGAACACCATCATCGGCGGCGCGCCGAGATCCATCGCGGCCTCCTCCAGGCCCCGGTCGAAGCCGTGCAGGCGCGGGAAGATCGTCAGGAACGCGAAAGGCAGCGCCCAGGTGACATGCACCATCAGCGCCGTGGTCCACAGGCCGAACGGCACGCCGAGATAGCCGAAGAAGACGAGGAACACGGCGCTGCCGACGATGCCGGGGATGAGGATCGGCAGCAGCACGATCTTCATCAGCAGGCCCTTCAGGGGAAAATCCCGTCGGAAGCCCATCGCCATCATCAGTGCCAGCGCGGTCGCGATGGCGGCGCTCGCGAAGCCGAGCGCGAAGCTGTTGAGAAGCGCGTCGCGCAGCTCCGGGGTCGTCAGCACGTATTCGTACCAGCGCCCCGTCACGCCGCGGAACGGCAGGCCGATCACCTCGCTGTCGTTCACCGAGAGGACGACGAGCAGCATGATCGGCGCGTAGAGGAAGACGAAGAAGGCGCCCGCATAGGCGTAGAGCGCCAGGCGGCGGAGCTGCTCGGCCGGAAGGCGGCGCGGCGCGGCCGGCGCGGGAACCGCGAGGGCGGCGGCCGACATCAGCTCCGCCCTCCGACGAAGATCTCCTCGAGCTTCGCCTTGCGGCCGATCGCGAACATGCCGACCAGGACCACGACGACCAGCAGGATCGACAGGGCTGCGCCGAGCGGCCAGTTGTTGGTGTTGAGATACTGCGCCGCGATGATGTTGCCGAACATCGTGCCGGCCGTGCCGCCGAGGAGCTGCGGCGTCACATAGGCGCCACAGGCGAGCAGGAACACCATCACGGCGCCCGACACGACCCCCGGCATGGAGAGCGGCAGCACCACGCGCCAGAAGGCACGGATGGGACCGGCGCCGAGATCGGCGGCGGCCTCCACGAGGCGCTTGTCCAGCCGGTCGAGCGACAGGTAGATCGGCAGGATCATGAACAGCGAATAGACGTAGAACAGGCCGAGATGCACCGTGCCCTCCGAATAGAGGAGCGCGTTGATCGGCGCGTCGATGATCCCGAGCTTCATCAGCACGGTGTTCACGAGCCCGTTGCGGCCGAGCATCGGCAGCCACAGGAAGGTGCGCACCACGTAGCTCGACCAGAACGGCATGAACAGCAGCAGCAGGCAGATCGCCTTGCCGCGCCCGCTGAGGCCCGTCAGGAAATACGCCACCGGATAGGACAGGACGAGCGTGATCGTCGTGGTGATCAGCGCCACGCGCAGCGTCTTGGCGAGGATCGCCAGATAGACGCTGTCGGAGAAGATCGTGACGTAGTTGTCGAAGGTGAAATCCGTCGACAGGCCGAAGATCGTCGAGGTCCAGAACGACATCACCAGCAGGAAGCCGAGCGGCACGACGCCGAAGGCGATCAGCCAGAGCGCCCCCGGCAGGGCGAGGAGCGCCTCGCGCCTGCCCGGCGCGCGCCGCCCCTCAGTCCGTCCCGATTGCGGAAGCGTCATGCCGGCGTCCCATGGCCCCGCCGACGCTGTCCCGATTGACGTGATCCGCGGCGGTTTCGAAAGATAGGCTTCACGCTTTCGATAATTCAATGATGATGTTTTTTCATCAATGGATTATGAAATGGAATTGAATTCGAGGGGCCCGCAATGCTCGATCCGGAATGGCAGTCGCGGCTGAAGGTCCAGCATCTCCTGGTTCTGGCCAATGTCGGGCGCTACCGCAACGCCCACCGTACCGCCCAGGAAATGGGTCTCAGCCAGCCCGCGATCAGCAAGATCATCCGCGAGGTGGAGGAGATCTTCGCGGTTCAGCTCTTCGAGCGCGGCCGCGCCGGCATGCATCCGAACGGCGTCGGCGAGGCGCTGATCGCGCGGGCCGTGGCGCTGCTCAACGACCTTGCGCATACGCGCGCCGAGATCGCCGCCGTGACGGCCGGCGAGGTCGGTCACCTTAGGGTCGGCGTCATCGCGTTCCTGCCGCCGACGCTGATCTCGCGCACGCTGCGCCGCTTCGCCGAGGCGCGGCTGTCGCTGACGCTCGACATTCACGAGGGCACGACCCAGCCGCTGGTCGCCCAGCTCATGCGGCGCGAGCTCGACTGCGTGATCGGCCGCTACGTCTCGGAGCGCGAGCACGAGCTCGACCAGCAGGTGCTCTACTACCAGCGCTTCGTCGCGG
The DNA here is from genome assembly GCA_039808545.1 of Phreatobacteraceae bacterium. Lineage (GTDB taxonomy): Bacteria > Pseudomonadota > Alphaproteobacteria > Rhizobiales > JBDHTH01 > JBDHTH01. The sequence goes on from JBDHTH010000062.1 coordinate 5,258, forward strand.
TGGTGAGCGGCACCCATCCCCGGCTCGGCGGCACGCAGGCGGTCTCGCTCGCCGATACGGAGGGCTGCGGCTGGATCGTGCCGCCCTCGCGCACCGCCGCGCGCCAGGCGCTGAGCGCGCTGTTCATGCAGAGCGGCCTCGCGCCGCCGCGCGTGCAGGTCGAGAGCGCCTCGCTGGAGATCATCAAGGCCTCGCTTCTCGACAGCGACCTCGTCGGCATCCTGCCGACCGATATCGCGCAGCATTTCATGGAAGGCGCCTCGCTGCGCGTGCTGCCCTTCAAGATCGACTACCGGCCCGCGCCCGTGACGCTGATCCGGCGGCGCGGCGAGCAGCCGGCGCCGGCCGTGGAGCGCTTCAGCCAGGCCGTGATCGAGGTGGCGGCGGCGCTCGAAGGGTGAGGCTCACGCGATGCGCTCGATGCCGCGCGCCGCCGCGAGCAGCACGGCCTCCCGGCCGCTGTCGGCGACGAGTTGCAGGCCGAAGCCGAGCGGCCCGCCGAACGGCATCGAGAGGGCCGGCACGCCGAGATACGAGAAGGCCGGCGTGTAGGCGCCGAGCCGGGCGTTGAAATCGAGGATCGCGCCGGTATCGGGCAGCGCGTCATAGGCCTCGCGCCGCGGCGGCAGCACCGGCGCGGTCGGCAGGAGCAGGACGTCGGCCTTGTCGAAGACCTCGGCGCGCAGCCGCGCGAGATGGGTCTGCCGCGCCTCGCGCGCCAGCAGGTAGAGGCTGCCCGGAAAGGCCAGCCCCTGCAGCAGGCGCTCGGCGACCTGCGGCCCGATCCGCTCCCGCGCCGTCGCGAGCCGATGCGCGTGCACCGCGCCTGCCTCGGTCAGGAAGACGACGGCGCAGAGAGAGGCCAGCTCCGCGAGCGTGTCGATCCGCACCGGCACGACCGGCAGGCCTGCCGCCTCGAGACGCGCGACGCCCGCCGCGAACGCCGCCGCGACGGCCGGCTCCGGCGGCATGGGCAGGCACGACGGGTCGAGGATACCGTAGCGCAGCCTGGCGGGCTGCTCGACGGCCGTTTCGCACGCGCCGCCATTGCCCGCGATCACGTCGAACAGCCGCGCGCAGTCGCGCACCGTGCGCGCCAGCGGCCCGATCGTGTCGAGGCTCTGCGACACCGGAAAGCAGCCGGCGAGCGGCAGAAGCCCCGCGGTAGGCTTCAGCCCGACGATGCCGCAGAAGGCGGCCGGGATGCGGATCGAGCCGCCCGTGTCGGTGCCGAGCGCGCCGAACACTAGCCGCCGTGCCACCGCGGCGGCGCTGCCGCTCGAGGAGCCGCCCGTGACGAGCGCGCCGTCCCGCGGGTTGGCGAGAAAACCGTACTGCGCGCTCCAGCCGGCCGGTCCCATCGCGAATTCGGAAAGATGCAGGCCGCCGAGATCGACCCCGCCCGCCGCATCGAGCGCGGCCAGCACCGGCGCCGTCTTGCCGCCCCGAAGATGGAAATCGGGATGCGCCGACATCGTGACGGTGACGCCGGGCCGGCTGAAGAGGTCCTTGTTGGCGAGCGGCAGGCCGTGCAGGGCCCCAGAGGGCGTGGCCGCGTCGAGGCGCCGCGCGCGCTCGCGCGCTTGCACGGCGTCGAGGCGCAGGAAGCAGCGCCGCGCCTCCGGATCGCCTTCGATGCGGCGGAGCGCCGCCTCCGTCAGCTCGGAAGGCCGGATCGCGCCGGCCGCGACCCTTGCGGCGGCCGCGCAGAGGTCGAGATCGAGGATCTCATCCATGGCGGGCCTTCGGCGCCGGTCCCGCGAAGCCGGCGGGCGGCGCCGGCGCCGCGAGGAGGCCGGGGCGGACCTTGCCGAGGACGCGCGCCACGCCGCGGTCGAGCCGCTCGCTTTCGGCCGGGTCGAGCCGGATGCCGTAGGCCTCGGCCAGCATCGCGCTCGGGCGGCTTTCGGTCTCGCTCAAAGGTCGCGCTCCATGACCGCGTCGAAATTCGTGACCGGCGGGAAGGCTTCCCGGTCGATCAGCGCGTCGATCACCACAGGATGGTCGGCCGCGAGCGCCTTGGCCAGCGCCTCCGCGAATTCCGCGCGGTCGCGCGCCCGCAGGCCCTCGGCGCCGAGCCCCTTGGCGACGAGCGCGAAATCCGAGGTCGTGAAGTCGTTCGCCTCCGCCACGACATTGCCGTTCCAGCGGTATTTCTGCTCGTGATACTCGAAGGCGAGGCTGGAGTTGTTGAACACCACGATGACCACCGGCAGGCGGTAGCGCACCGCCGTCTCAATGTCGGCGAGGTTGTAGCCGGCCCCGCCGTCGCCCGTGATGCAGACCACCTTCTCCTTGCGGGCCATCTGCACGCCGAGCGCGGCCGGCAGCGCCCAGCCGAGCGAGCCGACCGCCCGGAAGAAGGCATTGTGGCGCAGCGTCGGGTAGAGCACGCCGGTCCAGGCCGCCATGTAGCCGGTGTCGGCGACCAGCGTGATCTCGCCCGCATGGCGGGCCAGCTCGTCCAGCACCGTCAGCGGCGACAGCACGGGCGCCGATGCGGCGGCGGCGATGCGCTCGGTGTGGCGCTCGCGCCAGGCGGCGGCGTCCTTGCGGCAGCGCGCATACCAGCCGGCCGCGCCGGTCCCCGTCATCACGGCCGCCAGCTCCGCCATGAACGCCGCGATGTCGGAGCGCACGCAGAGCGAGGGCGCGTAGGGGTTGGCGAAGGCCGAAAGGTCGTTGTCGACCTGGATCACGGAAGCGGCGGGGCGCGGCAGCGTGTAGCCGTTGGTCGCCAGCCCGCCGAGGCGCGTGCCGAGCGCGAGCACGCAATCAGCCTCCGCCATCAGGCGGTTGGCGGCGACCGAGGAATAGCGCCCGGCGATGCCGCAGAAGGCCTCACTGGTGGAGAGCACGGCCGGCTTGCCGCCCATCGTCGCGACGATCGGAATGCCGACGCGCTCCGCGAACTGCGTGACGGCGGTGCCGGCATGCGCGAGGCGCACGCCCTCGCCGACGAGGATCACGGGCCGCTCGGCCGATTGCAGCGCCCAGGCCACCGCGCCGGCCTCGCCGGCCGCCGGGCGCGGCTGGTTGAAGGCGGGAAGCGGGCCGGCGGCCAGCGCCGCGCCGGCGCCCGCCTGCGCGAAGAAGTTCTTCGGCACGTCGAGATGGACCGGCCCGCTCGCCGGCGCGATCGCCGCCGTGAGCGCCTGCCGCAGCAGCGCGGCGGCCTGCTTCGGGTCGCCCGCCGCGCCGTTCCACTTGGTCACGGGGCCGAACATCGTCGCCTGGTCGAGCGCCTGGTACTCGTTGACATGCACGGCGCCGGTGGCGGTCGAGCCCGTCAGCGCGCAGACCGGCGCCTGCGCCCAGAAGGCGTCGGCGAGCGCGGCCGCGACATTGGCGGCGCCCGGCCCCGCCTGCCCGTAGGTGACGGCCGGCGTGCCGCTGGCGCGGGCATAGCCGTCCGCCATGTAGACGGCGCCCGCCTCGCTGCGCGCGACGATCATCTTGATGCCGGCGTCGCGCAGCGCGATCCAGAGGGGCTGGTCGCCGCCCGTCAGCATGAAGAACTGCTTGATGCCGCAGGCCTTGAGCGTGCTGGCGATATCGGTCGCGACCGTCTGGGTCATCATGTCCTCGTGAGAGCGGCTTCAGGCGCTTTCGGCGCGCCAGGCGGCGAGAAAGTCGCGCAGCGGCCGGCCGGGAACGGCGCCGAGCGCGCGGGCGAGAGGATTGGCGTGCGAGATCACGCCGTCATTGAGGGTCGAGAGGGCGTTGCCGATCTCGGCGCTGTCGGCCGAGACGGTCACGGCCGGGATGCGCCGCGCCTCGAGCGGGGCGAGCCGGCCGATGCCGGCCCCCTCGCGCCCGCCGCCGGCGTCGTTGAAGGCCGCAAAGGCGGCCGCGACATTGATGGCCTTCGCCGGATCGCCGCCGATCAGCCCGCCATGCGAGCCCGTGACGACGACGCGCCCGCTGTCGCCGGGCCGGATCAGCGAGGCCGAGTCGAGGCAGATCACCGGGTCGGACGCATCGCTCAGCGCGATCTCGTGCCGGGTCTCCGACACGTCGATGCGGATCGGCGCCGCGGGCGCGAGCCCCGCCATCCGCTCCAGCGCGGCCGCGCAGGCCATGCCGGGGACGATGCCGGCGGCGCGCGCCGCCCGGCTCGCATGGCTGACGACGCCGCGCCGCCCCATGTCGTCCGCATCGCCGATGCGGGCGCTGTCATGCGCGATGGTGGCGACCGCCGCGCCGACGGCGTCGCCCGCCGCGATCACCGCGATGCCGGCGCCGTTGCGGCCGCGCCCGGCATCGCTCAGAACGAGCCCGCGCGGCCCCGCGCCGAGCCCCTTGGCGGCCGAATAGAGACCGCCATGCGACCCGCTCAGGATGACGCAGCCGTGGTCGGCCTCGCGGATCTGGTTGATGGAGTCGAGACGGCGCAGCCAGGGCGTCTTGCGGCCCGCCGCATCCTCGCCCGCAGTGGCCTCGGCCACGCCCACCTCCCTGGAAGCTCGATTCTTCGCAGGACCATGGGCAAGTTGAAACGATAATTCAACGATGATGAATTCTCATTCATCGATCACGTTATCGCATCGAATAGCCGCGCCGGCCGGGCGCCTCTCAGGTGCGGACGTTCAGCCGCGCACCCGGTTTCGGCGCCATTTTCGCGAAGGTGTCGGGCGAGCCGAGCAGCACGGCGGTGCGCTCCTGCTTCTGCAGGATGGCGCGGGCCTCCGGGCTCAGGGTCAGCACGACGCCGTCGTTGCGCTTCGGCGGGGTCGGGGTGGCGGCGGCCGGCGCCGTGTCGCCGCCGGGCGTCGTGCCGCCGCGCGGATTGCCGGTCCGCGCCGTGATCGCCTGCGTCACCTGGCGTGCGATGGATCTCACATCCATGGC
>JBDHTH010000063.1:0-9909 GCA_039808545.1 Phreatobacteraceae bacterium
ACGCGGCCGAGATACATGATCACGACCCGGTCCGAGAGATGCTCGACGACGCCGAGATCGTGGCTGATGAACAGATAGGTGAGGCCGAGCTCCTCGCGCAGCCGCATGAACAGGTTCAGCACCTGCGCCTGGATCGAGACGTCGAGCGCCGCGACCGATTCGTCGCAGACGATCAGCTCCGGTTTCACGGCCAGCGCCCGCGCGATGCCGATGCGCGCCCGCTGCCCGCCCGAGAACTGGTGCGGATAGCGGTCCTTGTAGACCGGATCGAGCCCGACCTTGGTCAGGATGTCGTCGACATAGGCCTCCTGGCCAGAGCGCGTCGCGAGCCCGTGCACGACCGGCGCCTCGCCGACGATGTCGATGACCCGCTTGCGCGGATTGAGCGAGGACATCGGGTCCTGGAACACCATCTGCACGCCGAGCTCGGCCTTGCGCGCCTCCGCGCCCTTCAGGTCGCCACGCGGCTTGCCGCGATAGAGCACGTCCCCGCCGCTCGGCGGCAGGATGCCGGCGACCATGCGGCCGAGCGTCGACTTGCCGCAGCCCGATTCCCCGACGAGGCCGACGACCTCGCCCTTGGCGATCGCAAGATCGACCCGGTCGACCGCGTGCACCGTCTCCTCCGCGACCTTGGCGCCGAGCGCGCGGGCGATGCGGCCTGCGAAATCGAGCCCCTTCGTGAAGCGGCGCGAGACCGAGTTGAGGGTGATCAGGGCCTCGCTCACGCCATCGCCTCCTCGCCGAGCGGATTGTAGCAGCGGGCATGCCGGTCCTGGCCGAAGGTGCGGCTCTCGGGCGGCTTGGTCGGACAGGTCTCGATGACGCGCGGGCAGCGCGGCGCGAAGGCGCAGCCGGGCGGCAGCCGGCCGAGCGAAGGCGTCATGCCGGGGATCTGCGACAGCGGGCGGCCGCGCACGTTGCGCGAGGGCAGGGAATCGAGCAGCCCCTTGGTGTAGGGATGGATCGGCGCCGCCAGCACCTTGTCGGTCGCGCCCTCCTCGACGACGCGGCCCGCATACATCACCGCCACCCGGTCGGCGAGGCCCGAGACCACCGCGAGGTCATGCGTCACCCAGACGAGCGCCGTGCCGGTCTCGGTCGCGAGCTTCTGCACCTCGGCGAGGATCTGCGCCTGGATCGTGACGTCGAGCGCCGTGGTCGGCTCGTCGGCGACGATCAGCGAGGGCCGGTGCAGCAGCGCGATGGCGATCGCGACGCGCTGGCGCATCCCGCCCGAGAACTGGTGCGGATAGGCGTTCAGCCGTTCCTCCGGCGAGGGGATGCCGACCTTGCCGAGCGCATCGCGCGAACGGGCTCGCGCCTCCGCATGCGAGACCTTCTCATGCGCCGTGATCGCCTCGATCATCTGCGTGTCGACCCTGAGGACCGGGTTGAGGGTCATCATCGGGTCCTGGAAGATCATCGCGAGGTTCTTGCCGCGGATCTGCCGGTACTCCTCCTCCGACAGGCCGACGAGTTCGCGTCCCTCGAACTTGATCGAGCCGGCCGCGACCCGCCCCGGCGCGTCGATCAGCCCGAGGATCGCGAAGCCCGTGACGGTCTTGCCCGAGCCCGATTCCCCGACGAGCCCCAGCACCTGGCCGCGGCTGACCGTCAGGTCGACGCCGTCGACGGCCCGCACCAGCCCGGCCTTGGTCGGGAACTCGACCTTCAGCCCCTTGATCTCCAGGGTCGGCGCGCTCACCGCTTCAGCCTCGGGTTCATCACGTCGCGCAGATGGTCGCCGACGAGGTTGATGACGAGGATCGTGAACAGCAGCACGAGGCCCGGAAACACGCTGATCCAGTATTTGCCCGAGAGCATGTAGGAGTAGCCGTTGGCGATCAGCAGCCCGAGCGAGGGCTCGGTGATCGGCACGCCGACGCCGAGGAACGAGAGCGTCGCCTCGAGCGCAATCGCATGCGCGACCTGCACGGTCGCCACCACGATCAGCGGCGGGAAGGCGTTCGGCAGGAGGTGACCGAAGATCACGCGGCTCTTCGGCAGGCCGAGGCACTGCGCCGCCTCGATATATTCGCGCCGCCGCTCCACCAGCGCCGAGCCGCGGATGGTGCGCGCGTAATAGGCCCATTGCACCGAGACGAGCGCGATCACCACCTTGTCGACGCCCTTGCCGAGCACCGCGAGCAGGATCAGCGCGATCAGGATCGCCGGGAAGGAGAGCTGGATGTCGACGAGCCGCATGATGATCGCGTCGACCCGCCCGCCGAAATAGGCCGCCACGACGCCCGCCGCCGTGCCGACGAACAGCGCGATCACGGTCGCCGTGATCCCGACGAAAAGGCTCATCCTGAGCCCGTAGGCGATGGCCGAGAGCATGTCGCGGCCCTGGTCGTCCGTGCCGAGCCAGAAGGTCATGCCGTCGAGGCTCTGCGTGCCCGGCTCCAGCATGTTGTCCATGATGGAGAGCTTGGAGAGGTCGTAGGGGTCCTGCGGCGTGATCCAGGGCGCGAGCAGCGCGACCAGGCAGAGCAGCAGCACCATGACGAGGGCGCCGACCGCGAGCTTGCTCTCGCCGAATTCGGCGGCCATCCGCTTCCAGCGCGGCTCGGCCTTGCCGACCGCCGGCTCGGCGCGCGGGGTAGGGGCGATGTCCTTGGCTTCGAGCGCGACCATCTCACTTCCCCTGATCGGCGAGCCGCACGCGCGGATCGAGCAGCGAGTATAGGACGTCGACGACGAGGTTGATGATCACGAACAGGAACACCACCACCATCAGATAGGCGACGATCACGGGCCGATCGAGCTTGTAGATCGAATCGATCAGCAGCTTGCCCATGCCGGGCCAGGCGAACACCGTCTCGGTCACCACCGCGAAGGCGATCATCGAGCCGAGCTCCAGGCCGATCACCGTGACGACCGGGATCATGATCGTCTTCAGGATGTGCACGCCGACGATCCGCCGGTAGGACAGCCCCTTGGCGCGCGCGAAGCGCACGAAATCCTGCAGCACCGCCTCGCGCGTCCCCGCATAGGCGAGGCGCACGACGAGCGAGGCCTTGTAGAGCGCCAGCGTCAGCGCCGGCAGCACCATATGGGCGAGGCCGTCGGCCGTGAACATCGACCAGCGCACGCCGAAGATCTCGACCGTCTCGCCGCGCCCGCCGGCCGGCAGGATCTTGAGCCAGACCGCGAAGATCAGGATCAGCATCAGCCCGAGCCAGAAATTCGGCAGCGAGAAGCCGAAGATCGAGCCCGTCATGATCGTCCGCCCCACGAGGGATTTCGGCTTCAGCCCGGCGATGACGCCGAGCGGGATGCCGACGAAGATCGAGAAGGCGAGCGCCACGAAGGCGAGCTCCATCGTCGCGGGCATGCGCGAGAAGATCAGGTCGACGGCCGGCACGCCATGCACGAAGGACTTGCCGAGATCGCCCTGCGCGGCGGCTTTGAGGAACGCCCAGAACTGCCACAGCACCGGCTGGTCGAGCCCGAGCCGCTTGATCGCCTGCTCCTTCTCGAACTGGTCGGCGTCGGGCGCGATCAGGATGTCGATCGGGTTGCCGAGCGCGTAGACCCCGAGGAACACCAGCGTCGCCATCGCGATGACGACGAGGGCGCTCTGGCCGATCCTGCGGATCAGGAAGGCGATCATGGCGCGATCCTATTCGCTTCGGGGATGATGGCGGGGGAGGGTGGCCCCCCGCCGTTTCGTCACTTCACCGGCGCGATCCCGCTCGGCATCGTGTACTGGTCGACGCGCGCCTTGTATTCGAGCGTCTTCTTCATGCCCCAGGTCGTCCCCTCGAAATGCAGCGGGATGAAGCCGTAATCGGCCATCGCGAGCTTGCTCGCCGCCGCCAGCAGCGCGGCGCGCTTGGTGTCGTCGACGGTCGCGAGCGCCTCCTCGAGCATGGCGTCGACCTTCGGGTTGGAATAGCCGCCCGGATTGGTCGTGCCGAAGCCCTTGTCCTTGTTGGGCGTGGCGAGCAGCGCCTTCAGCGGGTTCGACATCTCGCCCGTGTCGGCGCCCCAGCCGGCCAGCCAGATGCCGAACTCGGCCTTGTTGCGCTTGGTGAAGAACTGGCTGGCGGTCATCGCCTCCAGCGAGGTCTTGATGCCGATGCGGTTCAGCATCTGGGCGATCGCCTGGGCGATCTGGGCGTCGTTGATGTAGCGGTCGTTCGGCGTGCCGATGACGATCGAGAAGCCGTTCGGATAGCCCGCCTCGGCGAGCAGCTTCTTGGCGGCCGCCGGGTCGGCCTTGGTCGGCGTCATGTCCTTGTTGGCGCCGAACATCTGGGTCGGCAGCGCCTCGCCGGCCGGCACCGCGACGCCGCCCATGATGCGCGCCACGATCGCGTCGCGGTCGATCGCCTTGGCGATGGCCTCGCGGACCTTGGCGTTGCGCCAGGGGTTCTTCGGCCCGTTGCCGGTGTCGGTGACGCCGGGCGGGCTGTCGGCGAGATAGTTGAAGTGCAGGTAGATGATGCGGTTGGAGAGCTGGCGGACGACCTTGTAGTCCTTGTTCGCCTCCACCCGCGCCAGGTCCTGGATCGGCACGTTCTCGATGAAGTCGACGTCGCCGGCGAGCAGCGCCGCGACGCGCGGGCCCGCGCTGGTGATCGGACGCAGCGTAACCTTCGCCCAGGGCTGCTTCGGCCCCCAATAGGTGTCGTTGCGCTCGAAGACGATGCGGTCGCCCTTGGTGTATTGCGCGAGCTTGTAGGGGCCGGTGCCGATCGCGAACTTGCCGTTGTTGAAATCCTCGGTCTTCGGATAGGTGCCGGCGTTCTTGCAGTCCTGGCGGTCGTACTCGACCTGGCCGGCGCCGATCAGCTTGGCGTTGAGGATCGCGATGGTCGAGGCCTCGAGCGGGATCAGCGGGTAGGTCGTCGCCGTCTTGATGATCAGCGTGTAGGGGTCGGGCGCCGTCATCGCCTGCACGGCGCGCACGCCGACCGCGAAGGAGGAGGGCGAGCCTTCCACCCGCGGCGCCCGGCAATAGGAATAGATCACGTCGTTGGCGGTGAACGGGTCGCCGTTCGAGAATTTCACGTCCTTGCGGAGCTTGAACTCCCAGGTCGTGGCGTCGAGCGGTTTCCACGATTCGGCGAGGCCCGGCGTGAGCTGCTGGTTCTCGTCCTGCACCGCGAGCGTGTCGAAGATCTGCCGCGTCAGCATGTTGTTCGGCGTCAGATTGTGGAAATGCGGGTCCATCGCCGAGGGCTCGGCCGAGAGGCCGATCTTCAACTCCTGGGCGAAGGCCGGCGAGGCGGCGATCGCCGCCAGGGCGGTGGCGGCCGCGACGCGGGTGAGATTGGATGTCGTCCGACGCATGCTTAGTCCCCTTAGAGTTGGATTTTTTCTAAGGTTGGCACGCCAGACGCGGAACGTGAAGCCCCGGACGGCTTCGCCTAAAGGTTTATGCTCCGCTGCCGCCCACGTTCGGCTGACCTTGATATCGCCGCGGCCCGCCGAGGCCGGGCCATTCACGACTTAACGCTTGGCAGAATGGGGCTTATCGGGCGCGGCCCAGGGCACCCAAGAGGCTTTCGAAGTGATTGCCGTCGTCCGTCGTGGATGGCCCGGATGAACCGGGCCATGACGACGGAAGGGCAGATTCGGGCCGAACGTCGATTGCACCTACCGCCGCGCGGTCGGCGCCTCCGCGAGCTTGCGCACCTCGGGGGCCGCCGCCTTGCGGGCCGCGATCTCCACGCCCGCTGGGCCCTTCGATTTGGCGAAGGCGATGAAGGCCTCGCCCGCCTGCTCCTCGCAGCCTTCTCCGCCGGCGTCGCGGATCCCCTGCTTGCGCGCCTCGGCGAGGAGGGCGTCGCAGATGCCGGGCGCGAAGGCGAATTGCTTGAGCAGGCCGTTCAGCACCAGCGCGTCCTGCAGCCGCGCGTCGTCGCGCAGCGCGTCGAAGAAGGCGCGCGCGCCGGCCGCCGCCTTGCGCTGCTGGAAGAGGCTCGTCAGGCTGAAGATCATCTCGAACTCGGCCTTCTCGACGCCGCGCGGCTTGGAGACGAGGATGTCGATGCCGTATCGCATCAGCTCTTCGCCGCTGACCACGCCGCGGATCAACTTCGACTGGTGATAGTTCTTCATCAGCGCCCAGCGCGCCTGGTGGTCGCCGTAGCGCGCCAGCGTGTTGAGCATGCGGATGGCCGCGATCTTGTCACGATCGCTCTTGGCCGCGTTGCCGACCGCGAAGGCGCGCTCGCGCGCCGCGTCGACCAGCTCGACCGCGACCTCCGGCGACCCGGCGCCCGGCGGCGTGTCGGTGCCGGGCGTGCCCTGCGGCGCCGCCTTGGCGATCTGCGGCGCGCCCGGCAGGGTCGCGTCGGGGAGAGGCCCCTTGGCCTCGGTCCAGGCCCGCAGCGCCTCGCGCGCCTCCGGCCCGAAGAAGCCGTCGCTCGGCCTCTTGAGAAAGCCCTCGCGCGCGAGCGCCCGCTCGATCTCGACCCGCACCTCGTCGTCCAGCGCCTTGACGAGCGGGACGAGCTTCTCCTCCTCCAGCCCGGCCGGGGCGAGGCGGAACCCGTCCATGATCGCGGCCGCCAGTGCCCGGTTGCCGGCATCCTGGAAGCGCCCGCCCCGGAAGAGGCTCGACAGGAACACGTTGCCGATGCCGCCCGGCAGCGACCGGTCGGCGAAGCGGTAGCCCTGGCCGTTGCCGTAGAGGGCGATCACCTCGGTGACGCCCTCGCGCAGCGTCATCAGCTTGTCGAAGGAATCGAACACGAAGGCGTTGGCGAGCTTCTCGCGCGCCGCGATCGAGCCGAGCTTGGCGGCGGCGCGCCACCAGCGCAGCCGCTGCACCTTGTCCTTGCGGATGCCCTTGCCGTCGTCATAGGCCTCGCCCGCCAGCAGCATCGCCTCGATGTTGCCGCGCTCCGCCGCCTTGATGAACGCCGCCGTCGCGGCCTCGTCATCCTGCGGATAGAGGATGCCGCGCCGCGACAGCTTGCCGAACAGCAGCAGCGCCAGCGGATGGTTGCGCGCCACGCCCTCGTCGATCCAGGCATGCACGTCGCCGTCGCCTATCCGGGACGGCCCGGCGCCGGGCGTCTGGAAACGGCGGAGGTCGAAGTCGGAATCCTTGGCGTATTGCGCCGCCACCGACAGGATGCGCGCCTCGTAGTCGCCCTGCGTCGCGTAGCGGGCGAGCACCGGGCGCACGCGCGCCGGCTCGTCGAATTGCGGGTGGCCGGACAGCAGCAGCCGGGCGAGCGCGAAAGCCGCCTCGCGATTGCCTTCCCCGATCATCCGCTGGAGGTTGCGGTCGAGCTGCGCCGGGCGTTCGAGCCTGAGCCGCGTCGCCTCCGCCAGGGCCGCGAGCTTCAGCTTCGCCGGGTCCGACAGGATGTCGTGCTCCAGCGCCGCGATCGCCTCGCGCGGCAGCGGCCCGGTGATCGTGTTCGCCATCAGGAGGTCGGCGAGGAGCGGCCCGCGCCCGAGCACCGTGCGGGTGCCCGGATCGCGCAGCAGGTCGAGCGCCCGCTTCGGATCGGCCGGCCCGCCTTCGCCCTTGATCAGCATCTCGGCGAGCATCACCTTCTCGGCCTTGCGCTCGCCGCCGGCCGCCTGCAGCACGCGGCGCGCCTCGGCCGGGTTGGGCTCGGTGCCGCGCCCGGCGCGCAGCGCCTTCGCGACGAGCAGCGTTCCGGCCGGATCGCCGGAGGCCTGCAGCGCCTTGGCGGCCGCGAAGGCGGCCTTGCGCTCCTGATCGGTGAAGCCCTCCTCCTCGATCGGCAGGCTGACCACGAGATGGCGCATCACGTCGCGCAACTCGGTCATGAAGGCGTCGCGCTGCGGCGCGTTGCCGGCAAGCGCTCCCTTGGCCAGCGCGGCGGCGCGGCGATAGGCCTCCTGCGGATCGGCCGGCATCACGCCGCGCGGCCGCCCGAGCATCGCCTGGATGAGCGCGTATTCGGCCTCCAGGTTCCCGAGCCCGGCGGCCGCCTTCAGATGCTCCAGCGCCTCGCTGCGCGTCACAGTGCCGTCATCGGTCTGCGTGCCGTGCCGGAACAGCAGGAGATGCGCGTCCGAGACGCCGTCGCGCGCGAAGCGCCGCGCCGCCTCGATCACGGCCGGCGTCCGATCGCCGTCGAAATAGCGGCTGCGCAGCAGCTGGTAGGCGACGCGCGGATTGTCGGGGCTCGCCTCGGCCGCGACGCGGCAGGCCGCGACGAGGGCCCTCAGCGCGCCCGCCGCCGACAGCGTCTGGCCCTCGAGCTGGAACTGGTAGACCGGCGCCGCGATGGTGCGCGGATCGAAGGGAATCGCAGCGCCCTTGTCGCAGGCCTCGGCCGCGACCGGCGGAGCCGGCGGCTCGTCCTGCGGCACCTGGCCGGGCAGCGGAATGGCGGTCGGCGCAGCCGGCCGCGAAGTTTCGCCGGTCTGGGCCTGCGCGAGGCCCGCGGTGGCGGCGAGCATCGCCGCGAAGGCCGCGGGCGCGAAAATCGCACGGACCACGAAAGTCGCACGGACAAGGACGTCGAGCATCGAGCGCTCCCCATGGCAGTCCCACCCGCCGATCAAACCTAGCAGCTTTCCGTAACGGGAAGAAGGCGCCCCACAGGCTGCCCGTCGCGGGCATGCCAGCCGCTCGCTACGGCCATTTTTCTCGCGGCCTGCGCGGCGCGCATGCTAGAACGCTTCAAAAGCCGCGCTTTGAATGGCGGCAGGAGGATCGACGATGGACGCCGTGACGCATGCCCAGCCCCGTTTCGTTCGCCTGAACGGTGCCGACAACCTCGTGGTTGCGGTCGATCCGTTCGAGAAAGGCAGCCGGGTCGAGGGCGTGGTGGCGCTCGACCGCGTGCCGCGCGGCCACAAGATGGCGACCGTGGCGATCGCCGAGGGGGCGCCGGTCAGCAAGTTCGGCCAGATCATCGGCTTCGCGACCAAGCCGATAGAGCCCGGTGCCTGGCTGCACGAACACAATGTCGCGATGGGCGATTTCGAACGCGACTACCGCTTCGCCGAGGATGCGCGCATCGAGCCGGTGCTGCCGGAGGCCGAGCGCGCCACCTTCCAGGGCTATCGCCGCGCCAACGGCAAGGTCGGCACCCGCAACTATCTCGGCATCCTCACCTCGGTGAACTGCTCCGCCACCGTCGCGCGCCACATGGCCGAGGAGATCGCCCGCTCCGGCATCCTCGACGATTACCCGAACATCGACGGCGTCATCCCGCTGGTGCATGGCGGCGGCTGCGCGCTCGACGTCAAGGGCGAGGGCTACGAGGTGCTGAAGCGCACCCAATGGGGCTATGCGACCAACCCCAACATGGGCGGCGTCGTCATGGTCGGCCTCGGCTGCGAAGGCTTCCAGATCCCGCGCTTCATGGAAGCCTATGGCGTGAAGGACAACCCGACCTTCCGCGCCATGACGATCCAGGAGACCGGCGGCACCCGCAAGACGGTGGCGGCCGGCGTCGAGGCGATCAAGGATATGCTCCCGCTGATCAACGACGTGAAGCGCGAGACGGTGCCGGCCTCCGAGCTGGTGCTGGCGCTGCAATGCGGCGGCTCGGACGGCTATTCGGGCATCACAGCCAACCCGGCGCTCGGCGCGGCCGTGGACCTGCTGGTGCGCCACGGCGGCACCGCGATCCTCTCCGAGACACCCGAGATCTACGGCGCCGAGCATCTCCTGACCCGCCGCGCCGCCAATCGCGCGGTCGGCGAGAAGCTCGTCGACATCATCCGCTGGTGGGAGGACTACACCGCCCGCAACCGGATGGAGATGAACAACAACCCCTCGCCGGGCAACAAGGCCGGCGGCCTCACCACTATCCTGGAAAAGTCGCTCGGCGCCGCCGCCAAGGGCGGCACGACGACGCTGACGGCCGTCTACCGCTACGCCGAGAAGGTCGAGGCCAAGGGCTTCGTCTACATGGACACCCCGGGCTACGATCCTGTCTCGGCAACCGGCCA
>JBDHTH010000064.1:0-9875 GCA_039808545.1 Phreatobacteraceae bacterium
GCCAGCCTTCGCCGCCGCGCTGCTCGACCGCTATCGCATGCCGCGCCCGCGCCTGGCGCTCGGCGAGGCGCTGCTGGCGCATGCCAGCGCCACGATGGACATATCGGACGGGCTCGTCGGCGATCTTCGCAAGCTCTGCCTCGCGGCCGGCGCCGGCGCACGGATCGAGGCCAGCGCCGTGCCGCTCTCGGCGGCGTCGCGCGCCTGGCTGGCGCTGCGGCCCGATTCCCTCGAAGCGGTCCTGACGGGCGGCGACGACTACGAGATCCTCGCGACCGTGCCGCCGGGGAACGCGGATGCCTTCGTGGCGGCGGCGGGCGCGGCTGAATGCCCGGTCTCGGTGATCGGCGAGATCACGGCGGGCGATGATCCGGTTCCCGTGGTCCAGGGGCCGGACGGCGCGCCTATGCATTTCACGCGGCTATCATACGCCCACGAGTAGAGACCTATTCGGCCGGCGGCGGCGCGACGACGCTCTCGCGGGCCCGCACCTGCTCGCGCCAGAAGATGAACAGGCCGGCCCCGACGATGATGATCGAGCCGATCACGACATTGAGCTTCGGGATGTCGCCGAACACCAGGTAGCCGAGCAGGGCCCCCCACACGATCATCGTGTATTGGAACGGCGCGACGACGCTGGCGGGCGCGAGCTTCAGCGAGCGGTTGATGCAGATCAGCGCCGTCACCGCCACCACGCCGAGCAGCATCAGCAGCAGCCCTTCCATGAGCGGGGGTCGGGCCCAGGAGAGGGCAGCGCCCGGCAGCGCGACCAGCATCGTCATCGCCACCTGACCGCTCGCCATCACGATGTCGGAGGTGCCGCGCAGATAGCGCGTCGCGATCATCAGCAGCGCGTAGCAGAAGCTGCCGAGAATGGCGATCAGCGCCGGCCATGTCAGGGTCGCGGCCGAGGGGTTGAGCGTGATGATCACGCCGATGAAGCCGGCGATGACGCTGGTCCAGCGCCGCCAGCCGACATTTTCCTTCAGCAGTAGCGCCGACAGCGCCGTCACATAGATCGGCGCCGCGAGATAGAACGCCATCGCGTCGGCGAGCGGCAGGTAGACGACCGCGATGAAGAACAGTGAGCTCTCGGCCGCCCCGAGCCCGAACCGGATGATCTGCAGCCCCGGACGCGGCGCCGTCAGGAAGGCGGCGCGCCCCTCGCGCCACAGGAAGGGCGAGAGCAGCACCAGCGCCGCGATCGAGCGGATCACCAGCATCTGCCATACCGAATAGGTGCCGAGCAGCCATTTGCCGAGCGCGTCGTTGCAGACGAAGAGGAAGATGCCGAGCAGCGTGAAGCCGATGCCGGCGAGCGTGGCGCGGCGCGTGGCGCCGCCGGCGATGCTTTGGGAGACGCTCATGGCGAGACAGCAATTCTGATGGATCGGGCGGCGAAAGGCCGGTTGGCGCGCCCGACATACCGGCTCGGCTCGTCTGCCGCAATCTTGGGCAGCGCGGGGCGGCTATTCGCAGGGAAAGGCCCTCTATCGCTGCGGATAGCCCATCCGGCGGAACTCCTCGCGGATACGCGGCTTGATGACCAGAACCATGAAGGCCACCATCGCGAGCCCGATGATGCCGCCGAAGATCGCTCCGGAAATGAAGCCGCCGGGCCGCACCAGGAAGATCGCCGGCACGGCGCCCGCGAGCCCGCTGCCGATCAGACCCGCCAGCATGGCGGGCTGCCGCGAGACGCGTTTCTGCGTTGCGACGATCAGCGCCTTGGCCTCCGCATCCGGCAGGCTGTCCAGCTCGGGGTAGTTCCGCATCGGGTCCCAGGAGCGCATTTCCATCGCCTCGTTGACCGGGCGCCAAGGCCACCCTTGCGCGCCCGAGATGATACCGCCGCCTATCGAACCGATTGTCGACTCGTTTCGTCAAATTCGCCAGGAGCATGCTTTGGAGAGGCCGAGAGATGTCGAAAGCCAGCGAGGATTCCTTCCCCTACGCATCCGTCACGCTGGGCGTGATCGCGACATGGGCGTTCGGCGGCCGCGGCCTGCTGGCCCTCCATTCCGGCGAGTTGCGGGTGCCCTTCATGCAGACCGTGCTGACCGCCGGCGCCGATCCGACCTGGTTCTACGTCGTCGCCATCGGCCTCGTGATCCTCGGCCTGCTCTGCGTCTTGGGCCTGGTCGACGCGGTGCTTAGTTGGCGTCGGCGCGGCGGCGTGTAGGGCATTGTCGGGCGAAGCGGATGCCAGGTCGCGTGAGGAAAATGCGACCGCTGGACACATTGGAGGCTCGGGTCTGAGGCTGCCGGAATCGCACAGCTTCTAGCCAAGCCCCTCGATTTGGGCGCCCCGGCGCTGCCGGAACGCGGCTTTCCGCGCCGCCGCTGATCCGCTATATGCCCCCCGGTATCGCGAATTTCCGAATGTCTTCAGCCACCTGCGGCCGGCTTCGGAATCGATCCGCGAACGTCTTGAATCAATCTCTGAAGAGGCGGGGCGGCCCGCATCTCCGGCGGAGTGCGCGCGTGCCTGCCCTCGACCCCTCTCTTCTCGCCGCCGGCGACCGGCTGGCCCGCCGCAACACAGTGGTCCTGGCCATCGCCCAGGCCTTGGCGGGCGGCAACGCCACCGTGATCTTCGCGACCTCGGCGATCATCGGCGCGACGATCGCGCCGGATCGTAGCCTCGCGACGCTGCCCGTCACGGTCTTCGTCATCGGCACCGCGCTCGCCACCTTGCCGACCGGATGGATCGCGCGCCGCTACAGCCGCCGCACGGCCTTCCGCCTCGGCACGGTGGCCGGCATGCTGACCGGGCTGATCGGCGCGGCCGCGATCTATATCGGCTCCTTCGCGCTGTTCCTCTGCGCCACCTTCCTCGGCGGCACCTACATGGCGGTGTCGCAATCCTACCGCTTCGCCGCGGCCGACACGGCGAGCCCCGCCTTCCGGCCCAAGGCGATCTCCTGGGTGCTGGCCGGCGGCGTCTTCGCAGGCGTGCTAGGGCCGCAGATCGTCGTCTGGACGCGCGATGTCTGGCAACCCTACCTCTTCGCGGCAAGCTACGTCGTGCAGGCCGGCATCGCGCTGATCGCGTTCTTCGTGGTCGGCCTGGTGCGCTTGCCGCATACCGGGGAGACGCGCTCGAAAGCGGCCGGCCCCGGCCGTCCGCTCGGCGAGATCGTGCTCGATCCGCGCTTCCTCGTGGCGGCGATCTGCGGCGTCGGCAGCTACGCGCTGATGAATCTCGTCATGACCTCTGCCCCGCTCGCGATGATCGGCTGCGGCCTCACCGTCACGGATGCGGCGCTCGGCATCCAATGGCACGTGCTGGCGATGTATGGGCCGAGCTTCGTCACCGGCAGCCTGATCGCCCGGTTCGGATCGGGCCGAATCGTGGCGGCCGGCCTGCTGCTGATCGCTGTCGCGGCCGTGATCCATCTCGCGGGGCTGAGCGTCGCGCATTTCTGGGCCGGCCTGGTCGTGCTCGGCCTCGGCTGGAACTTCGGCTTCGTCGGCGCCACGGCGCAGATCGCCGAGCTGGCGGCGCCGGAGGAGCGCACGCGCGTCCAATCCCTCAACGATTTCCTGGTCTTCGGCACCATGGCGGTCGGCTCGGCCGCCTCCGGCCAGCTCCTGGAGCGTTACGGCTGGTCGACCGTCAACCTCGTGGTCTTCCCGATCGTCCTGATCGGGCTAGCCCTGCTTCTCGCGCATAGGGTCGCGGCGCGCCGGCAACGGCAGGTGTGAATCCGTCTAAACTCGCCGCTTTCCCGCCATGATCCGTTGCGCCTGAGCGGCGTTTTTGGCATACGGACCCCCGATCGTGGGGTAGGGGCGTTCGGCTTCGGGGTCTTCCGGCCGTTTGGGTCTTTGCTTCCTGACAGTCATCGGCGGCCCGTTCCGGCCGCCCTCAGCAAAAAGCGAGACTCGGGAAAATGACACTCTCGTTGTGGCTCATCATCGGATGCGGCCTTCTGGCCGTCGTCTACGGGGTCTGGGCGACCCAGTCCGTCATGGGCGCGGATGCCGGCAACAAGCGCATGCAGGAGATCGCGGCGGCGATCGCGGAGGGCGCGCAGGCCTATCTGAAGCGCCAGTACATGACGATCGGCATCGTCGGGATCGTCATCTTCGCGCTCATCTGGTGGCTGCTCGGCGCGCCGGTCGCGATCGGCTTCCTGATCGGCGCGGTGCTCTCGGGCGTCGCCGGCTTCATCGGCATGAACGTCTCGGTGCGCGCCAATGTCCGCACCGCGCAGGCGGCTTCCAAGTCGCTCGCGGAAGGGCTCGACATCTCCTTCAAGGCCGGCGCGATCACCGGCATGCTGGTCGCCGGCCTCGCGCTGCTCGGCGTCGCGGTCTACTACGCGATCCTCACCGGCGTGCTCGGCCATCAGCCGCAGAGCCGCACCGTCATCGACGCGCTCGTCGCGCTCGGCTTCGGCGCCTCGCTGATCTCGATCTTCGCCCGTCTCGGCGGCGGCATCTTCACCAAGGGCGCCGATGTCGGCGCCGACCTCGTCGGCAAGGTCGAGGCCGGCATCCCGGAGGATGATCCGCGCAACCCCGCCACCATCGCGGACAATGTCGGCGACAATGTCGGCGACTGCGCCGGCATGGCCGCGGACCTCTTCGAGACCTATGCGGTGACGGTCGTCGCCACCATGGTGCTCGCCGCGATCTTCTTCGCGGGCCAGCCGGTGCTCGGCTCGGCGATGCTCTACCCGCTCGCCATCTGCGGCGCCTGCATCGTCACCTCGATCGTCGGCACCTTCTTCGTGAAGCTCGGCGCCAACAACTCGATCATGGGCGCCCTCTACAAGGGCCTGATCGCGGCCGGCGTGCTCTCGCTGGCAGGCCTCGCGGTCGCGACCCAGTTTGTCACCGGCTGGGGCGAGATCGGCACGGTCGGCGGCCAGACGATCACCGGCATGAACCTGTTCTGGTGCGGCGCGATCGGCCTTCTCGTGACCGGCCTCATCGTCTGGATCACCGAGTACTACACCGGCACGGGCAAGCGCCCGGTCGTCTCGATCGCCCAGGCTTCCGTCACGGGCCACGGCACCAACGTCATCCAGGGCCTCGCGGTCTCGCTCGAATCGACTGCGCTTCCTGCTCTGGTGATCGTCGGCGGCATCATCGTCACCTATCAGCTCGCCGGACTGTTCGGCACGGCGATCGCGGTGACGACCATGCTCGGCCTCGCCGGCATCATCGTCGCGCTCGACGCTTTCGGCCCGGTCACCGACAATGCCGGCGGCATCGCCGAAATGGCGGGCCTGCCCAAGGAGGTGCGCCAGTCGACCGACGCGCTCGATGCGGTCGGCAACACCACCAAGGCGGTCACCAAGGGCTATGCGATCGGCTCGGCCGGCCTCGGCGCGCTGGTGCTGTTCGCGGCCTACAGCTACGACCTCAACTACTTCATCGCGGAGGCCAACAAGGCCGGCGCGACGACCTTCTCCTACTTCAAGGGCATCGGCCAGGTCTCATTCGACCTCTCGAACCCCTATGTCGTCGCCGGCCTGATCTTCGGCGGCCTCATCCCGTACCTGTTCGGCGGCATCGCGATGACCGCCGTCGGCCGCGCCGCCGGCTCGGTCGTCGAGGAGGTGCGCCGGCAGTTCCGCGAGAAGCCGGGCATCATGGAGGGTAAGGATCGTCCCGATTACGGCCGCGCCGTCGACATGCTGACCCGCGCCGCGATCAAGGAGATGATCATCCCCTCGCTGCTGCCGGTGCTCGCGCCGATCGTCGTCTATTTCGGCGTGCTGGCGATCTCGGGCTCGAAGGCCAACGCCTTCGCGGCGCTCGGCGCCTCGCTGCTCGGCGTGATCGTCAACGGCCTGTTCGTCGCCATCTCGATGACCTCGGGCGGCGGCGCCTGGGACAACGCCAAGAAGTCCTTCGAGGACGGCTTCGTCGACAAGGACGGCGTCAAGCACCTGAAGGGCGGCGATGCCCACAAGGCCTCGGTGACGGGCGACACCGTCGGCGACCCCTACAAGGACACCGCCGGCCCGGCCGTGAACCCGGCGATCAAGATCACCAACATCGTCGCGCTGCTGCTGCTCGCGATCCTCGCGCATGGCTGATCGGCACCGGGCCGGGGAAGCCCGGTCCGGACCGCCATCTCGGATGCAATGAAAAACCCCGCCCGGGCGACCGGGCGGGGTTTTTGCTGAAGGAAGCCGGAAGCGCGTGCGCGCCTACTGCACCGGGTTGCCGAACACCAGGCCGCCGAGCAGGTTGCGCAGCAGGTTGTAGTCCTGGCCGGCCGCGACCGTCTCGCGGCTGATGAAGTCGAAGATCTTGCCGTCCTGGATGCCGTAATTGGCGACGCGCTCGACCTTCTGGTTCTTGTCGAAATAGACCGCGACGACGTTGCGGTCGACCTCGCTCTTTTTCAGGAAGGCGACCTTCCGCTCGGTCTTCTGCGAGATGTAATAGAAGACCTCGCCGTTCAGCGTCGCGACCGTGGAGGGCGTGCCCATCACGACCAGCACCTGCTCGCGGCTCGATCCCGGCTTCACCTGCGCGAGGGCGCTCTCCTGCAGGATATAGCCCTGCTGATACTCCTGGGTGATGCAGCCCGCGGCCGTCAGCGCCAGCGCGGCCGCGAGGATCGCGCCGCCGATGCGGCGCTTGCCGCCGAAAACCACACCCGACCTCACCAGAGCCGACATTCAAGACCCTCCAATATCGTCCACCGCGCGTTGCGCTATGATCCCGCCGCTTGCGCATCCCGCCGAGGTGACGTACCCCGCGCTCCGTCGCAATGCAACGCAAAGCGCAGTCCCACGACCTTCGAAAGCGCCGATGATCTTCGCCTGGCTCCGACCGAACCGCGACAACACCGATGCCGAAGCGCTCTATGCGGCCATCGTGGCCGAAGCGCGGCAGCCCCATTACTATACGGCGCTCGGCGTCGCCGACACGATGGACGGCCGTTTCGACATGATCCTGCTGCATCTCGTGCTGGTGGTGCGCCGCCTGATGGCCGAGGGCGCCCCGCATGCCGAGGAGGCGCGCCTGCTCGCCCAGGCCCTGGCCGACCGGCTCGGCGCCGATATCGACGGCGTGCTGCGCGAGCTCGGCACCGGCGACACCAAGGTGCCCAAGCTCGCCAAGAAGATGGCCTCGGCCTATCGCGGCCGTTTCGAGGCCTATGACGACGCCCTGACGGCGCGCGATCGCGTCTCGCTCGCCGAGGCGATCGCCCGCAACGTCCTGCGCGCCGAGCAGCCCGATGCCGCCGCCGAGGCCCTGGCGGCGCATGCCGAAGCGGTCGCCGAGGGCTTGATCGCCATGGAATTCGCCGCCTTGAAGGCGGGGCGGCTCGCCTGGCCGTCCCGGCCGGTCCTCGGGAGCCCGACATCATGAACGCCAAGCACGCCGAAGACGCGACGCCCTTCGTCCGCGATGTGGCGACCGCCGACATCCCGCCTGGCGGCATCGAGCGGAAATGGACCGCGAACGAGGCGGAGCGCCGCGCTTTGGCCGTCCTGGCGGGTATTCCGGCCGTCGAGCGTTTCGAGGTCGCGGTCCGCATCGTGCCGCAGGGCGAGCGCTTCCATGTGACGGGCGAGATTGCGGCCGACATCGTCCAGATCTGCGTCGTCTCGCTGGAAGCTTTCCCCTCGCGCCTCGCCGAGCCGATCGATGTCGGCTATGCGAGTCCGAGCCGGATCGCGGCCGATGCCGCGCGCCTCGCGGAGGAGGCCGAGGAGGGCGTGTCCGATTCGCTCGACGTCGATCCCGACGAGCCGATCCTGAGCGACGGCGCGGCCAATGAGCGGCTCGATATCGGCCGCCTCGCGGCCGAGCTCTTCATCCTCGGACTGGACCCCCATCCGCGCCGGCCCGGTGCCGAATTCCAGCGTTCCGTAACGGAGGAATCGCGCATTTCGCCTTTTGCACAGCTCGCGGCCTTGAAGGGGGGCGACAAGAGCGGCAATAAGTGACAGACAGACCGGCCGGGCTTGTCGCCGGGCCGACAGGGACGGCGCAGCGGCGGCGCCGGGATTTCGAGAACGCCCGACAGGTCGGCGTCGGCCGGCGGGCGGGGGACAGGAAGCGGACCGATATGGCGCCTGTGCGCATCGCTTTGGACGCAATGGGTGGCGACCACGGCCCGAAGACCGTCATCCCCGGCGCAGCCGTTGCCCTGGCGCGCCATCCCGACACCGAGTTCCTGCTGTACGGCGACGAGGCGGTGATCCGGCCGCTGCTCGCCGAGCATGCCGAGCTCGCCCGGACCGCGAAGATCATCCACACCGACGTCGCCGTGAAGATGGACGACAAGCCAAGCCAGGCGCTGCGTGCCGGCCGCTACCGCTCCTCGATGTGGCTGGCGATCGAGGCGGTGAAGAAGGGCGAGGCCGATGTCGCGGTCTCGGCCGGCAATACCGGCGCGCTGATGGCGATGGCCAAGCTCTGCCTGCGCATGATGCCGGGCATCGACCGCCCCGCCATCGCAGGCATCTGGCCGACGCTGCGCGGCGAGAGCGTCGTCCTCGACCTCGGCGCCTCGATCGGCGCCGATGCGACGCACCTCATTGACATGGCGCTGATGGGCGCCGCCATGGCGCGCATCGTCTTCGACATCGAAACGCCGAGCGTCGGGCTCCTCAATGTCGGCGTCGAGGAGATCAAGGGCGTCGAATACGTGAAGGAGGCGGGCAAGCGCCTGCGCGAGGGCAACCCGCCCGGCATGCGCTATCACGGCTTCGTGGAAGGCGACGATCTCGGCAAGGGCACGACCGACGTGGTCGTCACGGAGGGTTTTGCGGGCAACATCGCCCTGAAGACCGCCGAAGGCACCGCCAAGCAGCTCGCGCAATATCTGCGCGACGCCATGTCGCGCACGCTGGCCTCGAAGATCGGCTATCTCCTGGCCCGCGGCGCCTTCGCGGTGCTGAAGGAGAAGATGGACCCGCGCCGGGCGAATGGTGGCGTCTTCCTCGGCCTCAACGGCATCGTCGTGAAGAGCCATGGCGGCACCGACGGGCTGGGCTTCGCCTCGGCGATCGATATCGGCTACGACATGGTCCGCTACGACCTGACCGACAAGATCCGCCAGGGCCTCGTCTTCAGCCATGGGCAAGTGCCCGAGAACAGCGCCGAGCCGCAGCCGGCGACGGTGGATCAATGACGAAACTGAGATCGGTTGTCCGCGGCACCGGGAGCTATCTGCCGCCGGGGCGGGTAACCAACGACGAATTGGCGAAGCGCGTCGACACCAGCGACGAATGGATCGTCCAGCGCACCGGCATCAAGGCGCGCCATATCGCGGCCGAGGGCGAGACCACCGCGACGATGGCGGTCGCGGCGGCGAAGAAGGCGCTGGAAGCGGCCGGCATGGCGGCCGAGACGATCGATCTGGTGATCGTCGCCACCGCGACGCCGGACAATACCTTTCCGTCGGTCGCGACCCAGGTCCAGGCGGCGCTCGACATCCGGCAGGGCGCGGCCTTCGACCTGCAGGCCGTCTGCTCCGGCTTCGTCTTCGCGGTCGCGACCGCCGACAAGTATCTCTCGACCGGCGCCTTCAAGCGCGCCCTGGTGATCGGCGCCGAGACCTTCTCGCGCATCCTCGACTGGCAGGACCGCACCACCTGCGTGCTGTTCGGCGACGGCGCCGGCGCGATGGTGCTGGAGGCGGTCGAGCAGCGCGGCGCCAAGGACGATCGCGGCGTGCTGACCTCGCATCTGCGCTCCGACGGGCGCCATCGCGACAAGCTCTATGTCGATGGCGGCCCGGCGACGACCGGCACGGCCGGCCATCTGCGCATGGAAGGCAAGGAGGTGTTCCGCTTCGCGGTCGGCGCCGTCACCGACGTCGTCACCGACGCCTTCGCGGCCACCGGCTACGGGCCCGAGGACCTCGACTGGTTCGTGCCGCACCAGGCCAA
>JBDHTH010000065.1:0-9812 GCA_039808545.1 Phreatobacteraceae bacterium
CTAGAGATGACCGACATACTCGGCCTCCCCCGCCCGGCCTGGATGAGCGAGGACATCGCGCTGCTCGACGAGCAGGCGAACCGCTTCCTCAAATCCGAGCTCGCGCCCGAGATCGACCGCTGGACCGAGGCCGGGATGATGGACCGCGACGCCTGGACGGCGCTCGGCGCGGCGGGGCTCCTCTGCGCCGGCATTCCGGAAGAGTATGGCGGGGCGGGCGGGACCTTCGCGCATGAGGCGGTGATCAACCGCGCCTATGCGCTGAACGGGCTCGATTCGATCGGCGCGCCGCTGCATTCCGGCATCGTCGCGCCCTATATCCTGCATTACGGCACCGAGGCGCAGAAGCGCCGCTGGCTGCCGCGCCTCGCGAGCGGCGAGATGGTCGGCGCCATCGCGATGACCGAGCCCGGCACCGGCTCCGACCTGCAGGCGATCCGCACCACCGCCAAGCCGTCCGGCAATGGCTGGGTGCTGAACGGCGCGAAGACCTTCATCACCAACGGCCAGCACGCCAATCTCATTCTCGTCGCGGCCAAGACCGATCCCGAGAAGGGCGCCAAGGGCGTCTCGCTGATGGTGGTCGAGACCGAGGGCGCGCAAGGCTTCATACGAGGCAAGAAGCTCGCCAAGCTCGGCATGGACTGGGCCGACACCTCCGAGCTCGCCTTCGAGGACCTGCATCTGCCGGCCGAGGCGCTGCTCGGGCCGGAGCCGGGCCAGGGCTTCGTGCAGATGATGCGCGAATTGCCGCAGGAACGGCTGATCGTCGCGACCGCCGCGATCGGCATGATCGAGCGGGCGCTTCAGCTCACCATCGACTACGTCAAGGAGCGCCGTGCCTTCGGCAAGCCGATCCTCGATTTCCAGAACACGCAGTTCGTGCTCGCGGAGTGCAAGACCGAGGCGACGGTGGCGCGCGTCTTCCACGACCATTGCGTGGAGCGGCATATCGCAGGTCAGCTCGACACCGCCACCGCCTCGATGGCGAAATACTGGATCACCGACCTGCAAAACAAAATCGTCGACCGCTGCCTCCAGCTCTTCGGCGGCTACGGCTTCATGGACGAATACCCGATCTCGCGGATGTACCGGGATGCGCGCGTGCAGCGCATCTATGCGGGCACCAACGAGATCATGAAACTCGTGATCGCGCGCGGCCTCTAAAGGCCGAGGATCTCTACGGGAGGGACTTCGATGACCACCGCCTATATCTACGACGCCGTGCGCACGCCGCGCGGCCGCGGCAAGGCCGACGGCGCGCTGCACGAGGTGCCGACCGTGGCGCTCGCCGAAGTCGCGCTGCGGGCGATCCGCGAGCGCAACAACCTCGATACGAAAAGCGTCGACGACGTCGTGCTCGGCTGCGTCGATCCGGTCGGCGAGGCGGGCGGCGACGTGGCGCGCGCGGCGGTGTTCGCGGCCGGCTACGACAAGTCGGTGCCGGGCATCCAGATCAACCGCTTCTGCGCGTCCGGGCTCGACGCCGTCAACTTCGCGTCCGCGCAGGTGATGAGCGGCCAGCACGAGATGGTGATCGGCGGCGGCGTCGAATCGATGTCGCGCGTCGGCATCGGCGCCTCGGGCGGCGCCTGGCCGATGGATCCGCGCGTCGCGATCCCCTCCTATTTCATGCCGCAGGGTGTCTCGGCCGACCTGATCGCCACGAAATACGGGTTTTCGCGCGACGATGTCGACGGCTACGCGGTCGAGAGCCAGAAGCGGGCCGCCAAGGCCTGGGAAGACAAGCGCTTCGCCAAATCGGTCGTGCCCGTGAAGGACGTCAACGGCCTGACGCTGCTGGCGCATGACGAGCATATGCGGCCCTCGACCGACATGCAGAGCCTCGCCAGCCTGAAGCCCTCCTTCGTGATGATGGGCGAGATGGGCGGCTTCGACGCGGTGGCGATCCAGGCCCATCCCGAGATCGAGGCGATCAACCATGTCCACCATGCCGGCAACTCCTCCGGCATCGTCGACGGCGCCGCCGCCGTGCTGATCGGCAGCGAGGCGGCGGGGCGGAAGGCGGGGCTGAAACCCCGCGCAAAAATCCGCGCCTTCGCGAATATCGGCTCGGAGCCGGCGCTGATGCTGACCGGCCCGGTCGACGTGACCAAGAAGGTGCTGGCCGCCGCCGGGATGGAGATCAAGGACATCGACCTGTTCGAGGTCAACGAGGCCTTCGCGGCCGTGGTGCTGCGCTATCTCCAGGCCTTCTCGCTCGACGGCTCGAACGTCAACGTCAATGGCGGCGCCATCGCGCTCGGCCATCCGCTGGGGGCGACCGGCGCGATGATCCTCGGCACGGCCGTCGACGAATTGGAGCGCAGCGGCAAATCCACCGCGCTCATCACCCTCTGCATCGGCGCCGGCATGGGCACCGCCACCATCATCGAGCGCGTGTGAGCGCGGGAGGACACCATGACCGAACAGGCTTTCCGTACCGATCTCGATGCCGACGGCATTCTGACCATCACCTGGGATATGCCGGGCCGCTCCATGAACGTCATCACGGTCGCCGTGATGGACGAGCTTGAGGCGCTGATCGCGCGCGTCTCGAGCGACGCCGCCATCAAGGGCGCGGTGATCACCTCGGGCAAGGACGCGTTCTCGGGCGGCGCGGACCTGACCATGCTCGAAGGGCTCGGCCGGCTCTATGCCGAGATGCTTAAAGTGGAAGGCGAGGAGAAGGCGATAGCGGCCTTCTTCGACGCCAGCCGGCGCCTGTCGCTGATCTACCGCAAGCTGGAGACCGGCGGGAAGCCGTGGGTCGCGGCGATCAACGGCGTCTGCCTCGGCGGCGCCTTCGAGCTGGCGCTCGCCTGTCACTACCGGGTTCTCGCGGCCGAGAAGGGCCGGGTCGGCCTGCCCGAGATCAAGGTCGGGCTGTTCCCCGGCGCCGGCGGCACGCAGCGCGTGGCGCGGCTGATGCCGACAGGCGACGCCTTGCAGATGCTGTTCAAGGGCGAGCAGCTCCGGCCCGACAAGGCGAAGGCCATGAAGCTCGTCGACGAGGTGGTGCCGGCCGATAAGCTGGTCGAGGCCGCGAAGGCCTGGATCAAGGCCGGCAACAAGGGCGTGGCGCCCTGGGACAAGCCGGACTTCAAGGCGCCGGGCGGCCGCGTGTTCTCGCCCGCCGGCATGCAGACCTTCCCGCCCGCCAACGCGATCCTCAGGCGCGAGACCTACGACAACTACCCGGCCGCCAAGGCGATCCTGCAAGCCGTGTTCGACGGGCTGCAACTGCCGATGGACCTGGCGCTGCGCGTTGAATCGCGGCTCTTCGCCAAGATTCTGCGCTCCAATGAGGCGCAGGCGATGATGCGCACCTTCTTCGTCTCCATGCAGGAGCTGAACAAGGGCGCGCGCCGGCCGGCCGGCGTGCCGGCCTCTAAGCTTAAGAAGGTCGGCGTGATCGGCGCCGGTTTCATGGGCGCCGGCATCGCCTATGTCTCGGCCAATGCGGGGCTCGAGGTGGTGCTCATCGACCGTGATCAGCCGAGCGCCGACAAAGGCAAGGCGCATGCCGAGCAGGTCTCGGCCGAGCAGGTCGCCAAGGGGCGGATGAAAAAGGAGGAGCGCGAGGCGGTCCTCGCCCGCATCACGCCCACGGCCGATTACGGGCTGCTCGCCGATGTCGACCTGGTGGTCGAGGCGGTGTTCGAGGACCGCAAGGTGAAGGAGGGCGCGATTCGATCCGCCGAGGCCGTGATGAAGCCCGGCACGGTCTTCGCCTCCAACACCTCGACGCTGCCGATCACCTCGCTCGGCGCGGTCTCGAAGGACCCGGCGAAATTCGTCGGCATCCATTTCTTCTCGCCGGTCGAGAAGATGCTGCTGGTCGAGATCATCAAGGGCGAGAAGACCGGCGACGAGGCGATCGCCACCGCCTTCGACTTCGTGCGGGCGATCAGGAAGACTCCGATCCTGGTCAACGACAGCCGCGGCTTCTTCGCCAATCGCTGCGTGACCAACTACGTGCGCGAGGGCCATTTGATGCTGATGGAGGGCGTGCCGGCCGCGATGGTCGAGAACGTCGCCAAGATGGCGGGGATGCCGGTCGGCCCGCTCTCGCTCAACGACGAGGTGGCGATCGACCTCGCCTGGAAGATCCTGCAGGCGACCAAGAAGGACCTCGGCGAGGCGGCGGTCGACCCGACGCAGGAAAAGCTGCTCGACGCGATGGTCAACCAGCACCAGCGCCTCGGCCGCAAGAACCGCAAGGGCTTCTACGACTATCCCGAGAAGGGGTCGAAGACGCTCTGGCCGGGCCTGAAGGACCTGACCGCAAACAAGCTCGATCCCGACAGCCTCGACGTCGGCGAGCTGAAGGACCGGCTGCTGTTCGTGCAGGCGATCGAGGCGGCGCGCACGGTCGAGGACGGGGTCGTGGAGGATCCGCGCGAGGCCGATGTCGGCTCGATCCTCGGCTTCGGCTTCGCGCCCTATACGGGCGGGGCGCTGTCCTTCATCGACTTCATGGGGGTGAAGCGCTTCGTTGAGCGGGCCGACGCGCTCGCGGCGGCGCATGGCGCGCGCTTCGCGGTGCCGCAGCTCCTGCGCGACATGGCGGCGAAACGCGAGACCTTCTACGGCCGCTTCGGCGCCAAGGCGGCGAAAGCGGCCGCCTAGGATCGATGGACGTTCATGTCTCTCGGCGCATTTTAGCCGTCATGGCCCGGTTCATCCGGGCCATCCACGACTTGCGGCCGATCGATCGCCTGCGGCGGCCGGGACTTTCTTCTTAAATGGCCGCCCTTTTTCCCAGTTTCGCCGCCGCAAGTCGTGGATGCCCCGGATGAACCGGGGCATGACGGCGAGGGAGGCGGTGAGGCGCGCGAATGGCGATCCGTCCTATGCGCCGGGCCATGACGGAAAGGAGCGCTGCGCCACGCATAGCGCATGGCTCGGCGGTTGAGCTTATCGGCGAACTCGGCTTCCCTCTCGGCGCGGCCTCAGCGCCGCGAAACCGGAGGAAGCGCCCATGGCCCGCGAGATCGACTACTATTTCACGGCGACCAGCCCCTGGTCGTATCTCGGCCATGACCGGGCCGTGGCGCTCGCCGCCAAGCATGGCGCGACGCTGAACTTCAAGCCGGTCAACCTGCCGCCGGTCTTCGCCGAGACGGGCGGGCTGCCGCTGCCCAAGCGCGCGCCGGCCCGGCGCGCCTACCGGATGATGGAATTGCAGCGCTGGCGCGAGGTGCTGAACAAGCCGCTGGTGCTGGAGCCGAAGGGCCTGCCCTTCGACCCCGCCCTCGCCGACAAGGTGGCGATCGCGGTCGGGCGGGCAGGCGGCGACGTCGCGGCGCATCTCAGCCGGGCCTTCGCGGCCGTGTGGGAGCAGGAGCTCAATCTCGGCGAGGAGAGCAATCTCGCGGCGCTGATCGGCGCGGCGGGGCTCGATCCGGCGGCGGTCCTCGCGGATGCGAAGAGCGAGGCGGTGGAGGCGCTCTACGCCGCGAATGTGAAGAGCGCCCTGGCGCATGGGGTTTTCGGCGCGCCGACCTTCATCCTGGACGGCGAGCTGTTCTGGGGCCAGGACCGCATCGACCTTCTCGCCCGCGCGCTGGAGACGGGCCGGCCGGCCTATCGGGCATAGGCGCGCCCTGCACCGGCATTGCGCGGGCGCGGCTCCGCCCCATATTGCCCGCAGTTCGAGCCGAGGATCGGCCCGATCCGCGATCGAAGGAGAGCCGCGATGCGCGCGACAATTCCCGCCCTCTGCGCCCTTCTGGCCTTGCCGGGCGCCGCCCTCGCGCAGAACACGGCGCCGGCCGATCCCGGCGCCAACGAGAACGGGCGCTATCAGTTCCAGCCGGTGCCGGACGGCCTTGCGCGGCTCGATACCCGCACGGGGCGGCTGTCGATCTGCGCCAGGAAGGGCGCGGAGTGGAGCTGCGAGCTCGCGGCCGACGAGCGCAACGCGCTCCTCGCCGAGAACGAGCGTCTGAAGGGAGAGCTGGAGCGCCTGCGCCGCAACCCCGCGGCCGCCGAGAAGCCGAAGATCGAGGTGCCGAGCGATCAGGAGATCGATCGCGTCCTGAACGTGTTCGACCGCTTCGTGCGGCGCTTCATGGAGATCATGCGCGGCATCGAGAAGGACAACGCGCCGGGCCAGAAGACCTGATCCGACCTCAGCCAGAGGGGGCGCTCGCGCGCCCCCTCGCGCCTCAGCGATTGCCGTAGGGCGTATGGGGAATCGAGATCTGCCCGTTCGGCGTCATCTGGTCGACGACGTTCGGCAGCACCTTGGAGAGCTGCGCCAGGAGGTCCTGCTCCGACATGCCGGTCCGCTCGGCGAGCTGGCGGATGAGGTCGGGGCCGAGCGCGCCGCCGAGCTGGCCCGGCGAGATCGGCTGGTTCTCACCCTGGCCGATCCAGGATTTCGCGACATCGCCCTGCCCGGCCTTCTGGAAGCGCTCGAGCAGCCCGCCGAGGCCGCCGAGCAGCCCGCCATCATGCGTGGCCGGATCGGGCGCCGCATCGTCGGGCGCGTCCGGCTGGGCCGGCGCCGATTTGCGCGTCAGCGCGCCGGACAGCAGCAGCGCGCCGAGGGCGATGATCAGTGGCTTGGCGATGTTGCCGCCCGGAACGGCCTTGCCGAACATATCGTCGAGCATGCTCATGACGATTCCTTTCTCGAAACGTGGCCCGCGCCATTTCGACCGGCGAAACGTGTCGCGGTCATGACCGACGATCAACGCCGCCGCCGAGAAATGGTTCGCGCGGCGCGAACGATTTCGATCCTCGCGCGTTGATTTCGGTCTCGTCACTCCACGGCAGGGGAACCTCATGGGAATCATCGCTTGGATCGTGCTCGGCCTGATCGCCGGCTTTCTCGCCAGCAAGATCGTCAACAAGACCGGGTCCGGCATGATGCTCGACATCGTGCTCGGCATCGTCGGCGCGGTGGTCGGCGGCTTCATCTTCTCGGCCTTCGGCGCGGCGGGCGTCACCGGCTTCAACCTCTGGAGCCTGATCGTCGCGACGATCGGCGCCGTGGTGGTGCTGTGGCTCTACCACATGGTCTCGGGCCGCCGGGCGGTTTAGACCAGACCCGGCAGGTTGCGGGCCAGAAGATAGGCCCCGAGGGCGAGGAGCCCGGAAAAGAACCAGATCCTGAAGCGCGCGGCATCGACCCGCGCGCGCAGGGCCTGGCCGAGGAACTGGCCCGCCAGGGCCGGCACGAGCGTCGCGACCGAGCCGAGCGCCAGGCCCTGGCCGACGAAGCCGGACCCCGTCAGCGTCAGGGCGAGCGCCAGCGTCGAGACGAAGAACGACAGGCCCAGCGCCTGCACCAGCTCGTCCTTTTCCAAGCCGATCGCCTGCATGTAGGGCACGGCCGGGATCACGAAGACCCCGGTCGCGGCCGTGACGAGCCCGGTCGCGAGGCCAACGAGCGGGGCAAGCCAGCCTTCGTGCCGCGGCGCGATCACGAGCCGCAGCTTGGACAGCCCGACCAGCGCATAGACGATCAGCACGGCGCCGAGCGCGGCGGCCGCGATCCGCGTATTGCCGCCGCCGATCCAGCCGGCGCCGAGAAAGGTGCCGAGGACGAGGCCGGCCAGCATCCGCCACAGCCGCTTCAGGATCGCGGGAAGCGTTCCGGCCGGGCGCATCTGCTGGATGTTGGTGACGGTCGAGGGAAAGATCAGCAGGGCGGCGGCGGTGGCCGGCGGCATGACGGTGGAGAGGAGGCCCATCGCGATGGTCGGCAGGCCGAGCCCGATCGCGCCCTTCACGGCGCCGGCGAGCAGGAAGACGAGGCCGATCACGGCGGCCAGCACGGGATCGAAGCCGGGATCGGTCATGGCGGGGTCCTTTTGCGTTCGGACCCCGTCATAGGGTGATGTGCCGCCGCCGCGCTTCGGCCGGCGCCGAAGCGTCGCGCGTCCGCACAAGGATCACAGCGCGAAGCCCTTGCCCTCGGCCGCGAGCCGCTCGAGCAGCGCCGCCGGCTTGAAATCGGCGCCGCGCTCGGCCTCGAAGGCCTTCAGCCGCGCCAGGATCGCGGGAAGGCCGACCGTGTTGGCGTAGAACATCGGGCCGCCGCGATAGACCGGCCAGCCATAGCCGTTCAGCCACACGACATCGATGTCTGAGGCGCGCGCCACGATGCCCTCCTCCAGGATCTTCGCGCCCTCGTTGATCATCGGATAGACGAGCCGCTCCAGGATCTCGGCGTCGGGAATCGCGCGGCGCGCGATGCCGGCGCGCTCCGAAGCCGCGAGGATCACCGCCTCGACCACGGCTGAGGGCGTGGCGTTGCGCTTGTCGTCGTAGTCGTAATAGCCCGCCTTGGTCTTCTGCCCGCGCCGGCCCATCTCGCAGAGCGCGTCGCGGATCTCGGCCGGGTTGGAGGTCTCGGCCGACCAGCCGATATCGAGGCCGGCGAGATCGCTCATCGCGAAGGGACCCATCGGCAGGCCGAAATCGGTGAGCACGCGGTCGACGTCCCAGGGCATCGCGCCTTCCAGGATCAGCTTCTTGGCCTCGCGCTGGCGCGCCGCCAGCATGCGGTTGCCGACGAAGCCGTAGCAGACCCCGGTCAGCACCGCGACCTTGCCGATCGTCCTGGCGAGCGCCATCGCGGTGGCGATCACGGGCTTCGCGGTCTTTCGCCCACGCACCACCTCCAGCAGCCGCATGACATTGGCGGGCGAGAAGAAATGCAGGCCGAGCAGATGCTCGGGCCGGCCGGTCCCGGCCGCGATCTCGTCGATGTCGAGATAGGAGGTGTTGGAGGCGAGGATCGCGCCAGGCCTCGCGACGGCGTCGAGCCTGGCGAAGATCTCCTTCTTCAGCGCCATGTTCTCGAACACCGCCTCGATGACGAGGTCGGGGTCCTTCAGCGCGCCGAAATCGAGCGTGCCGGTGAGAAGCCCCATGCGCGCCTCGACATCGGCGGGGCCGATGCGGCCCTTCCTGGCGCTCGCCTCGTAGTTGCCGCGGATGATGCCGAGGCCGCGATCGAGCGCCGCCTGGCTGGTCTCGACGATGGTGACGGGAATGCCGGCATTGAGGAAATTCATCGCGATGCCGCCGCCCATCGTGCCGGCGCCGATGATGCCGACCGATTTCACCGGCAGGACCGGCGTATCGGCCGGGATGTCGCCGACCTTGGCGGCGGCGCGCTCGGCGAAGAAGGCGTAACGCTGCGCCTTCGCCTGGGTGCCGTTGAGGATGTCCTCGAAGAGGCGGCGCTCATTGGCGAGGCCTTCGTCGAAGGAGAGGTCCACCGCGCCCCTGACCGCCTCGATCGCCTTCAGCCAGGCCTCGAAGCCGCGATATTTGCGCGCATGGGCCTTGCGGGCCGCCTCGAACAACTCGGGCCTGCCGCGATCGGCCGCTATCCGGTCCTCGCGGTCGCGCACGCGCAGCAGCGGGCGGCGCTCCGCAATCTCGCGCGCGAAGGCGACGGCGTCGGCGTTGAGGCTCGCGGCCCCGGCGATGCGGTCGATGATGCCGCGCGAAAGGGCCGTCTCGGCATCGATCGGCGCGCCCGTCAGGATCATGTCGAGCGCCGTCTCCACGCCGGTCAGGCGCGGCAGGCGCTGCGTGCCGCCGCCGCCCGGAAAGATGCCGAGCTTGATCTCGGGCAGGCCGAGCTTCGCGGAAGGCACCGCCACCCGGTAATGCGCGCCGAGCGCCAGCTCCAGCCCGCCGCCGAGCGCCGTGCCGTGGATCGCCGCGACGACCGGCATGGGCGAAGCCTCCAGCGCCGCGATCACGTCGGCGAGCGAGGGCGGCACCGGCGGCTTGCCGAATTCCGAGATATCGGCGCCCGCGCAGAAGGTGCGGCCCGCGCA
>JBDHTH010000066.1:0-9724 GCA_039808545.1 Phreatobacteraceae bacterium
CCGGCGTCAAAAGCGCGGTACTGACCGCCGAGACGCGGCTGCGCGCGGCGAAGGGCCGGGAAAAGGCCGATATCCTGCTGCGCGAGGCAAGCCCCGCCGCCCTCGCCGAGCTGACCTTCATCGCCGGCCGCATCAAGGCCGGTCGCCTCGACCCCGAGCCGCAGGCGCCGAGCCTGGTGATCGGCGCCGAGCTCGCCCGCGCCATGCGCGTCCGGGTCGGCGAGAGCCTGACCCTCTCGGGCGGCCCGGCGCAGCGCAGCTTCCCGGTCGCCGCGATCTTCGAGACCGAATGGCGCAATCTCGATGCCGGCCTCGTCTATCTCCAGACGCCCGCGCAGTCCGCCCCGCTCCGGCTTGGCACGCCGATGCGCGCCG
Organism: Phreatobacteraceae bacterium; assembly: GCA_039808545.1. GTDB lineage: Bacteria > Pseudomonadota > Alphaproteobacteria > Rhizobiales > JBDHTH01 > JBDHTH01. The sequence goes on from JBDHTH010000066.1 coordinate 376, forward strand.
TGCTGGTCTATCTGCGCGAGCCCGACCGGCTCGACGACGTGAAGGACGCGATCCGCGCCGCGCTGCCGAAGACGCTGGAGATCCGCGACTGGCGCCAGCCCTGGTCGATCGCCCTGCAGCCGAGCCCGCAGCCGACGATCCGCTGATCTTTCAAACAGCGCCGGCATTCGCTCATCGCATCGAATCCGCTAGAAGCAAATGTCAAGTTTGTCTTGCTATTTCAAGTTTCGTTTGGATTGGGCATGATCGGCAAGCTCAAAGGTGTGATCGACGGCCATGGTGAGGATTTCGTGATCCTCGACGTGCATGGCGTCGGCTATGTCGTGCATTGCTCCTCCCGTACCCTCCAGACCCTGCCCAAGGCGGGCGAGGCCTGTGTGCTCGCCATCGAGACCCATGTGCGCGAGGACCAGATCCGCCTGTTCGGCTTCCTCACCGATGCCGAGCGCGAATGGTTCCGCCTGCTCCAGACCGTGCAGGGCATCGGCACCAAGGTGGCGCTCGCCATCCTCTCGACCTTGAAGCCGGCCGATCTCGCCACCGCCATCTCGATGCGCGACAAGGCCGCGATCGCGCGCTCGCCGGGCGTCGGCCCGCGCGTCGCCGAGCGCGTCGTCACCGAGCTGAAGGACAAGGCGCCGGCCTTCGGCCATGTCGATGCGGCCGCCGCCACGCTCGCGGGCGCGCTGGAGGATAAGAAGGCCCCCGCCCCGGTGCGCGACGCGGTCTCGGCCCTCGTCAATCTCGGCTATGGCGAGCCGCAGGCAGCCTCCGCGGTCGCCTCTGTCCTCAAGGGTGCTGGTGACGGCGCCGACACCGCCAGGCTCATCCGCCTGGCGCTGAAGGAGATGTCGGCGCGATGAGCGAGCACCGCGTACTCTCGGCCGAGTTGCAGGGCGACGATGTCGAGCAGCATTTGCGCCCCCAGCGGCTCGGCGAATTCATCGGCCAGGCGCAGGCCAGAGCCAATCTGGAAATCTTCATCCAGTCCGCGAAGGCGCGCGGCGAGGCGCTCGACCATGTGCTGTTCGTCGGCCCGCCCGGCCTCGGCAAGACGACGCTGGCGCAGATCGTGGCGCGCGAGCTCGGCGTCAATTTCCGCTCCACCTCCGGCCCGGTGATCGCCAAGGCCGGCGACCTCGCGGCCCAGCTCACCAACCTCGAAGAGCGCGACGTGCTCTTCATCGACGAGATCCACCGCCTCAACCCGGCCGTGGAGGAGATCCTCTATCCCGCGATGGAGGATTTCCAGCTCGACCTGATCATCGGCGAGGGGCCGGCGGCCCGCTCCGTCAAGATCGACCTGTCGAAATTCACGCTCGTCGGCGCCACCACCCGCGCCGGCCTGCTGACGACCCCCTTGCGCGACCGCTTCGGCATCCCGATCCGCCTCGCCTTCTACGAGATCGCCGAGCTGGAGCTGATCGTGAAGCGCGGCGCCCGCGTGCTCGGCATGGCCATCACCGAGGACGGCGCCAACGAGATCGCCCGGCGGGCGCGCGGCACGCCGCGCATCGCCGGCCGCCTGCTGCGCCGGGTGCGCGATGTCGCGATCGTCCGCAAAGCCGAGACCATCGACCGCAGGATTGCCGACGAGGCTTTGTCGCGCCTGGAGGTCGACGCCGCCGGCCTCGACGCCATGGACCGCCGCTACCTCTCGATGATCGCGCGCAACTATGCGGGCGGCCCGGTCGGCATCGAGACGATCGCGGCGGCGCTCTCCGAGCCGCGCGACGCGATCGAGGAGATCATCGAGCCGTTCCTGATCCAGCAGGGCTTCATCCAGCGCACCCCGCGCGGCCGGCTTCTGACCCCGCACGCCTTCGCGCATCTCGGCCTGCCGGTCCCCGCGAACGCTACGGCGCAATACGGTCTTTTTGCCCGGGACGAGGATTGAACGCTATCCCGCCCTGACGCGACTCAGTACAACTGAACCGCGATAGGACGTAAGCGAAAATGGCCGCGATAAGGGATGCAAGGCGCCACCCGCCGGTGGCGGTGACGGGGCCGGCCGCGCCAGCGGAGCTCGGCAAGCGTCTCGACGCGCTTTCGGCCGCGGCTCTCGCGGGCGAATGGATCGGCCTGCAATATGTCGGGCTGAAGGAGACGACCGAGGCGAGCGCCATCGCGGCCCATTATTTCGCGCTGCTGCCTCACGATCAGCCGGAGCGCGCCTTCGCGCTGGTGCTCGCGGTGCTCGCCTCCGAGGCGCATAAATCGGTCAAGCTCTACGTGAAGACCGCGATGATGGACACGCTCGTCAACGCGCATGGCGCAAGGCTGATCGACGAGATCGAAACCGAGGCGGTCTGCAATCCAAGGCTGCGCTGGCTGCTCGGCGGCGCCTATTGGCGGACGAGCAACGAGGCGGTTCGCAATCGCCTGCGCCGCATCGCCGATCCCGCCGCCTGGGAAGCCGACGACGATACGCATGGCGTGCCGGCGGCGCCGCTCGACTATGCCGCGATGTCGATCGAGGAACTCGCCGGGGCGTGGGTCGAGCAGCAATCGCGGCCGCGCAAGGACCAGGACGACAACTGGTACGCCCTCTTCGAATTCGAGAGCGAGCTGCGCGAGCGCGCGCCGGATCGCGCGCTCGATCTGGTGGTCGAGATCCTGCGTATCGAGACCAACGAGCATGTCCTCGCCCTGCTCGCGGCCGGCATGCTGGAGGATCTCATCGGCCCGCGCACCATCGACCGGATGGAGACGCTCGCCCTTGGCGACAAGGCTTTCGCGCGGCTCCTCGCCGGCACCTGGTACAACCGCGAGCCCGCGGAAATCCGCGACCGCCTCGACGCGGCGATCGCCTCGCATGATTGGGAGGCGTGATCGGGAGGCGTGAGGGGCGCGCGGCCGATCAGTCGCGCGTCTCGTCCTCCAGCCAGAGCGGCATGCGCGCCAACGCCGCGCAGGGCGCCGGCCCGGCATCGCGGATCACGATCCGGCACAGAAGCTCGAACAGCAGCGTCATGGCTCAGGCCGCCTTCTCGCGGGCCTGCTCTTCCAGATAGAGCGCCAGCTCCTCGGCGACCGCCCGCGCGATGCTCTCCCGCTTGCCGAGGCGGGCATGGTAGGCCGCGACCGCCGGGAAGCGCGCGAGATCGATCGGCGTCGCCTGCGCCCAGTTCAGCACCGTGAAGAGATACGCATCCGCCACGCTGAACGCATCCAGCAGGACGTCCCGGCCCCCGAGCGCCCGATCGAGCACCACGAGCGGCTTTTCGGCCCTTGCGACCGCATAGGCCTTCACGGTCTCGGGCGCCTTGCGGTCGAAGACCGGCGCGAACACCGCCTTGTGCAGCTCCGTGCCGACGAAGCTCAGCCATTGCCGGGCACGCGCCGCCTGCAGCGGATCGGCCGGCATCAGCCCCGCTTCGGGAAACAGCCCCGCGACATGCTGCAGGATGGCGGCGTTCTCGGTGATGATCACGCCGCCATCGGTGCGCAGGACCGGCACCAGCCCCATCGGATTGATCGCAAGAAAGTCGCTGCCCTCCGGCAAGCGCTTCACATTGAGGAAATTGGCGGTTTTCCCGGCCTCGTAGAGCGCGATCCGGGTTGCCATCGAACAGGCGAGCGGCGAGAAATAGAGGTCCATGCGCGTTTCTCCTGGCAAAATCCCCGGCGCTCCGATCTCTCCGCGCGCCGGCGGGTTGATTTTTGTACCGTCTCGCATGAAATAGATCGCGTCAAGGATTTTTTGCAGAATGGTACAAAAAGAAACCGATACCTCTTCGCCCCGCCCGCGTGGCCGGCCGCGCGCCTATGATCCGGGGCAGGCGATCGAGCGGGCCGCCGAGGTATTCTGGAAGGCCGGCTACGCCGCGACCTCGCTCGACGACCTCGTCGCCGCGACCGGAATGAACCGGCCGAGTCTTTACGCCGCCTTCGGCGACAAGCGCGCGCTCTATCTGAAGACGCTCGACCATTATCGCGACCGCAACCGCGCGCTCGCCGCCGCCGCCGTCGCCGACGATCCCCCGCTCCGGGTGCTGATGCGGCGCATCTATGCGGGGGCGCTCGACCTCTACCTCTCCGATCCGGAGGGCCGGCGCGGCTGCTACACGCTCGGCACCGCCACCACGGTCGCGGCGATGGATGACGATGTCCGCGCCTTCCTCGCCGCGAGCTTCAGCGCCACCGACCGCTTCTTTGCGGAGCGCATCCGCCTCGCTCAGGCGCGCGGCGAAATCGCCGGGGACGCCGATGCCGACGTGCTCGCGGCCTGCGCCACGGCGACGCTGCATACGCTGGCGGTCCGCTCGCGGGCCGGCGCCCCGCGCGCCGCGCTCGACCGGATCGCCGAGGGCACCGTCACGGTCGTCTGCGGACAGCCCACGCCAGGAGCCGGCGCATGACCCACGACGCAGCGCTCGTCGCCAAGGTCTCGGGCACCATCGAGGACGGCGTCCACCGCCTGCCCGTGCGCGTCTGGTACGAGGACACCGATTTCTCCGGCGTCGTCTACCATGCGAGCTATCTGCGCTTCCTGGAGCGCGGCCGTTCCGACTTCATCCGCCTGCTCGGCGTCGAGCAGGCGGCGCTGCACACCGAGGCGGGCTTCGCCTTCGCGGTGCGGACGATGAGCCTCGAATTCCTCAAGCCCGCCCGCGTCGAGGACATCCTGATCGTGGAGACGCGCTCCGCCACCGTCGCGGGCGCCTCGATCACGCTCGACCAGCGCGTGCTGCGCGGGCCGGAAGTGCTGCTGACCGCGAGCGTGAAGGTCGCCTGCATCGCCCGTGGCCGCGCCCAGCGCATTCCCGAGACGCTTCGCGCCGCGCTGAAGCCTCAATCCGAGGCCTGAAACCGCTCTCGCTGCCGCGTTGCAGCAAAGTCGCACCGTGCCCTTAACCGCACAGTAACCAAAAGCACGACTCATGAGAGTCCGGGCCGCTCCACGCTATGGCCCTCGTTTGGACATAAAAGACGGCGATGGGACGCCGGTCGCGACGAAGACGGCCCCCGCATCTACCGCCGGGCCGCGAGGATCGCGCCACCGTCACGTTTCGCGCCTGCCTGAGATCCCGCGGCCGAGCGTTGCGGGAAGAAAAGGACCGGAACGACTATGACTCCCGCGCTTCCATCCCCCGACCTCTCCCTGTGGGGATTGTTCTGGCAGGCCAGCATCATCGTGAAATTCGTGATGCTCGGGCTCCTGGTCGCGTCCGTCTGGGTCTGGGCGATCATCGTCGACAAGACGCTGATGTATAACCGCACCCGCCGCCAGATGGACAAGTTCGAGCAGGTCTTCTGGTCCGGCCAGAGCCTGGAGGAGCTCTACAAGACGCTCTCGCAGCGTCCGACCCAGGCCATGGCGTCGCTGTTCGTCGCCGCGATGCGCGAGTGGAAGCGCTCCTTCGAGGGCCAGGCCCGCTCCTTCGCGGGGCTGCATACCCGCATCGAGAAGGTTATGGACGTCACCATCGCGCGCGAGACCGAGCGGCTGGAGCGCGGCCTGCTGGTGCTCGCCACCGTCGGCTCGGCGGCGCCCTTCGTCGGCCTGTTCGGCACGGTCTGGGGCATCATGACCTCGTTCCAGTCGATCGCGGCGTCGAAGAACACCAATCTGGCGGTCGTCGCGCCCGGCATCGCCGAGGCGCTGTTCGCGACCGCCATCGGCCTTGTCGCGGCCATTCCGGCGACGATCGCCTACAACAAGTTCTCGGCCGAGCTGGCGCGCCAGTCGAACCGCCTGGAAGGCTTCGCGGACGAGTTCTCGGCGATCCTGTCGCGTCAGATCGACGAGCACGCGTAAGGAACCGCCATGGCTATGGGAGCAATCGGCGCCACCGGGGGAAGCCGCAGACGCGGCCGCCGCCACCGCGCCGGCGTGATGAGCGAGATCAACGTCACGCCGATGGTCGACGTGATGCTGGTGCTGCTCGTCATCTTCATGATCGCGGCCCCGCTCCTCACCGTCACGGTGCCGGTCGACCTGCCCGAATCGAAGGGCCGCGCCACCCAGGAGAACAAGCCGCCCGTCACGATTTCGGTGAATTCTCGTGGTCAGATCTATCTGATGGACAACGAAGTGAAGCTCGAAGAGCTCGCCGAAAAGCTCACGGCGCTGGTCAAGCCTGACCCGAACGAGCGCGTCTTCGTGCGCGGCGACCGCACCGCCACCTACGGCACGATCATGAAGATCAACGGCATCGTCTCGGCCGCCGGCTACAAGGTCAACCTCGTCGCCGAGGAAGAGCGCTGACGATGCGCGAGCGTCCGGGCATCTTCTTCTCGGCCGGCGGCCATGCCGCCGCCCTCGTGATCGGCCTCGTGGCGTTCTCCTCGCCGAAGCCGCACGAGATGCCGGAGGATTCGATCCCCGTCGACGTCATCTCGGCCGAGGAGTTCACCCAGCTCACCAAGGGCTCCAAGGTCGCGCCGAAGGCGGCGCAGCCGAAGAAGATCGTCGACCGCCAGGCCCCCGAGGAGAAGGTCGTCGAGGATCCGACCCCGAAGGTCGACAAGACCGAGATCAAGACCGCCTCGGCCCCTCCGCCCGTTCCCGAGCCGCGCCCGGCCCCGCCCGAGCCGGCCCCCGTCGCGCCACCGGTGCCGCAGCCGACGCCGGCTCCGCCGGAGGCCCGCCGCCGTCCCGATCCCGAGCCGGATCCGCCGAAGCCTGAGCCGAAGCCCCAGCCGGTCGCCAAGCCGGCTCCGGCGCCCGAGCCGAAGCGCAAGCCCGAGCCGACGCTCGAGGACAAGCTCGCCGAGCTCGCCAAGGAGCCGCCGAAGGTCGACAAGAAGCCCGACCCGAAGCCGGAGCCCAAGCACGAGACGAAGAAGCCGGAGCCCAAGCCCGAAAAGCCCGTCAAGGTCGCCGAGGCGAAGCCGACGCCGGATCCCAAGCCCGCGCCCGCCAAGCCGGCGCCGGCCGCGACCCCGTCGCATGCCAATCCGGAGAAGAGCTTCAACCCGGCCGATATCCGCGCCCTGCTCGACAAGCGCACCCCGGCCCGCCCGGAAGCGACCGGCACGACGCCGCCTTCGCGAACCGCCACGCTCGGCTCGCCGGTCGGCACCGCCCCGAAGCTCTCGCAATCCGAGATCGACGCCCTGCGCGCCCAGATCCAGCAATGCTGGAACCCGCTGACCGGGGCCGGCGCCGAGACGCTGATCGTCAAGATCCGCATCGGCCTCGGGCCGGACGGCGCGCTGAACGCGCAGCCGCAGATCGTCAATCGCGGCACCGGCGCCTTCCAGGCCGCCGCCGACGCGGCCATCCGTGCCGTGCGCCGCTGCGCCCCCTACAAGCTTCCGGCGGCGAAATACGACGCCTGGAAGGATGTCGAGATCACTTTCGATCCGCGCGACATGCTGCGCGGCTGATCCAGAAGAACAACGGTATTTCCCATGCGCGACAGCATCATCGAGCGTCCCCTCAACCGTCGCGGCCTCTTGGTCGGCGGCTCGGCCCTGGCCGGCTCGCTGATCCTGCCGCGGCCCGCCAGCGCCCAGCTCAAGATCGACATCACGCGCGGCAATATCCAGCCGATGCCGATCGCGGTCGCGGATTTCCTCGGCGGCGCCGGGGGCGATGCCGACATGGCGAACAAGCTGACCGGCATCGTGGAGAACAACCTGAAGCGCTCCGGCCTGTTCGCGCCGATCCCGCGCTCCAGCCACACCGACAAGATCACCAATTTCGACGCCGCGCCGAATTTCGACGCCTGGAAGGTGATCAACGCCCAGGCGCTCGTCACGGGCCGCGTCACCCGCATGCCGGACGGGCGGCTGCGCGCCGAGTTCCGCCTCTGGGACGTGCTCGGCGCCAGGCAGGACGCCGGCTCGCAATTCGTCACCACGGCCGAGAACTGGCGCCGCCTCGCCCATATCATCTCGGACCAAGTCTACGGCAAGATCACCGGCGAGAAGGGCTTTTTCGACACCCGCGTCGTCTTCGTCGACGAGCAGGGCCCGAAGGACAAGCGCGTCAAGCGCCTCGCCATCATGGATCAGGACGGCGCCAATCTGCGCTATCTCTCGCGCGGCGACGACCTCGTGCTGACTCCGCGCTTTTCGCCGACCAGCCAGGAGATCACCTATATGGCGTTCGGCCGGGGCGAGCCGCGCGTCTACCTGCTCAACATCGAGACCGGCCAGCGCGAGGTGGTCGGCAACTTCCCCGGCATGACCTTCTCGCCGCGCTTCTCGCCGGACGGGCAGCGCATCGTCATGAGCCTGCAGCAGCAGAGCGCCGCCAATCTCTACGTCATGGACCTGCGCTCGAAATCGACGACGCGCCTCACCGACGATTCCTCGATCGACACCGCGCCGAGCTTCGCGCCCGACAATTCCCGCCTCGTCTTCGAGAGCGACCGCGGCGGCAACCAGCAGCTCTACGTGATGGCCGCGACCGGCGGGCCGGCCAACCGCATCTCGTTCGGCGACGGCCGCTATTCGACGCCGGTCTGGTCGCCGCGCGGCGATTTCATCGCCTTCACGCGCCAGAAGGCCGGCCAGTTCGCGATCGGCGTGATGCGGCCCGACGGCTCCGGCGAGCGCATCCTCACGGAGGGCTTCCACAACGAGGGCCCGACCTGGGCGCCGAACGGCTCCTACCTGATGTTCTTCCGCGACAATGGCGGCGGCCCGAAGATCTACCAGATCCACGTCTCGGGCCGCGCCGAGTTCCAGGTGCCTACCCCGGCCTTCGCCTCCGACCCGGCCTGGTCGCCGCTGCTCTCCGACCGGGCCGCGTAACGGCGGGTTAACCACGCGGCTATTTGTTGCGATGCACAATGAACTGTATCAAATTTACCACGACAGTAATATATTTCATTTCATATCATAAGGTTGTCTAATTCGGCCGCTCTATTGCGACGCAACAGATCGCACCGATTCTACGCGATACTGGAAGGTTTGCTTAACCAGCAAGGGTCTAGATCGGCGCAACGGACGCCGCCGGAGCCTGCTCCCTTCAAACGGCAACGTTTGAAGGGTCAAAGCAGTCTCCGATTCTGGGATCGATCACTGTCCTGCGTTTTGATCGGAGCGATCAAAACGCAGCGAGATCTAACGGGGAGTTTTTCGATATGGGCGTGTTTCGCGCGCTGCGCGGCCTGAAACTGGCTGTCGTGATCACTGCGGGCCTCGCGATGGCGGCCTGCGCCAAGAAAGCCGACGAGAGCACGCTTGGCCCCGGCGGGCCCGGCGGACCGGGTGGCATCGCCACGCCGGGCAGCCCCCAGGACTTCGTCGTCAATGTCGGCGACCGGGTGTTCTTCGAGACCGATTCGACCGAGCTGACGCCGACCGCGCAGAATACGCTGACGAAGCAGGCCGCCTGGCTGAAGCGCTACGGCCAATATGCTTTCACGGTGGAAGGCCATGCCGACGAGCG
>JBDHTH010000067.1:0-9679 GCA_039808545.1 Phreatobacteraceae bacterium
TTGGCGGAGGTGATCACCACCGGCTCGAGCTTGACGCCGAGAGCGTCCGCCACGCTCTTGGCGAGATCGACCTCGATGCCCTGGAGCGAGCCGTCCGGGGCGGGGAACGACCAGGGCTTGAAGGCGCCCTGCACGCCGATCCGCACGACGCCGCGGTCGAGGATTTCCTTCAGCCGCCCGTCGGCCGCCTGAGCCTGGCTTGCCGCCAGGATGCAGGCCGAGCCGACAAGCGCGACGGCCATCGCGCCGATGCGTTTGAGAATTTGCGATGCTGCCATTGGTTATTCTCCCCCTGTATCGGATGTGAACTGGTGAACGAACCCGGTGCCGGCGCTCCGTTCGCAAAGGCGCCTTGGCGCTAGGAGAAAACCGAGCGCTCCTCAGGCCGCGGTTGCGGCCTTTCGATTTCGGAGACTCCGGCCGGTCGCGTGGCGCGGCCGCCTATGGCGAAGGCATCGAGACAGGCGATACCGGAGCGATCCTGGTGGACGCAGTTCAACGACATTCCCTGCCGCACCGCTCGTTGCGAGACTGACAAGCCAAGCTAAGCACCGAATTCGAGCTGTTCAAAATCGAATGAATGACGATCGGTATGTCAAAATTGCATATAGAGGCCCCGGCAAATGCGGGATATGGCATAGCGCGCCGGACGGCGGCTGGGGGCCTGCAAGGCACGAATGACATTCCGCTGGCGAAGGCGACCCACCCCGATCGCGACGTGAAATCGGCGGCCTATTGCTTTTCCGCCTGGAGCTCGGCCTGGCGCTCGAAGCTCGCCTCCACCATCGCGCGGCAAACGGTTTCGATCGTCCCGGCGAGCGGTTGGAGCGCCGCTTCCGTGACGCCGCCCGGGGTTGCGGTCGAGGCGACGATCTCGTCGAAGCTTATGCCGGCGCGGGCCAGCTCGCCGACCGCGATCAGCGTCTCGGCCATCATGGCGTCCAGAGACGCCTGCCCGACCGCATGGGCACGCTTCGCATTGGCGGCGAGAAAGGCGCGCGCGAAGCAGGCCAGGATCGCGACGGCCGATCCGGCGACGTTCGATGCGACGCGGCTGTCGATCTCCCGTATTTCAACCGGCAGGCTGAACCGTCCGAGCCATGCGGTCACCGACGCGACATCGGCCGGTGTCGCGCGGGGCCCGGGCACGACGAGGGTTGCGCCCCGCCCAACCGTTTGCGCGATCGTCGGAATGACCTTGACGACCGGATTCGATGTCCAGCCGCCCATCTCCTCGAGCGAAACCCCGTTCGTCACGCTGACGAGGATCGCGGAGCGCGGCAGGTGCGGCGCGATGGCTTCGACCACCTCACGATAGGCTTGCGGAGCCACCGCCAGCACGACGAGATCGGCGCGCGACGCGAAGTCGGGGTCGCCGGCGCCGAGGCCGGGATTGGCCGCGACCAGCCTGTCTCGCGCCGCCGGGTCGCGGCCCATCACCGCGACCTCATCGAGCGAGGGCGCACGAAGGCTCGCGCGCGACAGGGTTCCGGCGAGGCGGCCGGTCCCCATGACGAGGATGCGATGGGGGCGGCCTTCCATGTTCAATCCTCGTCGCGATCTCGAGCCGGTGCTTTGAGGCAAAGGCTACGATTTCGGCCAAGCCGCCGCTAGCGCGGCAACTGCGTCATAAGGCGATCGCGCTCGGTCGCCATCAGGTCGAGCAAGGCGTCGACGGCGCGGTTTGCGGGCCGCGACTCCGGCCGCAGCAGCGCGACGTTGAACGGTATCGTCGGCGCGAAGGGAATGAGGCGGACGCGCTCGTCGAACGCCTTCACGGCCGTATAGGGATCGATCAGCGCCACGCCGAGCCCTTGCTTGACCAGCTCATAGGCGGTGGCCGAAAACGTCGTCTCGTAGGCCGCGTCGTGCGTGACGCCGGATGAGTGGAAGGCCTGCGCGACGAGCTGCCCCGCAGCCGTGAAGGGCACCCAGGAAACATAGGGCACCCTGGCGAAATCGGCCGGCCCGAGGCGCGCCTTGTCGGCGAATGGATGATCGGCCGGGACGGCCGCGATATAGGGCGTGTCGCTGAACATTTCGGTGCGGAATCCCGACCGGCGGAACGGGATTTCGGCCAGCCCGAAATCGATCTGCTGCGCGGCCGCCCATTCCTCGATCTTGGCCGAAAGCCTGACATTCAAGATGATCTTCGTATCGGGCCAGCCCTTCTGAAATTCCGCGAGCAGCTGCGGGACGAAGGTTATGCCGAGAGCCGGCATGACCGCGGTCGAAATCCGGCTGCTTTCGCCCTCGGCGACGCGCGCGGCGAATCGCTTCAGCGAATCCAGCGACACATAGGCGCGCTCGATCTCGTCGAGCAGGAGCTGGGCGACCGAGGTCGGCGTGACGAGGCCCTTGCGGCGCTCGAACAGGGTCACGCCGAGCTCCTTCTCGAGCTTGTCGAGGAGCCGGCTGACGGCGGGCTGGCTGCGCCCGAGGAGCTCCGCCGCGGCGCTGACCGTGCCCGTGAGCATGACCGCGCGGAACGCGGAAAAATACAGCATGTTCATTCTGGCGCGCCCAACATTTCGCGGAAGATAATCGCCGCAACGGGTATCGACGTGCAACACGCGATGCCGTGTGGTGCAAAAAAGGCGACGCCCCGCGCCGGCACGCGCTCCATGCGCGCCACACGCAGTATCGGCACAGCGCGCTTTTGACGGCCTATGCGAGTCTCGAATTGTTATTAATCTAAATGATTGAATTTGCTCGATAATCCAAAACGAAATAGGGTCCTGGCCGATATTCCTGCGAGGATTGCCGGCCTTGGCCCAGGGGCTGCCCGATTTTTTCACGGAACGGTTCTTCGGCGATCACGTCACGCTGTCGGCCGGCAACGCCCGCCATGCGGAGCGCGACCCGATCGTCGGGCCGATGAAGCGCGGGCTCAAGGTCGCGGTCATGCTGGGCGGGCTGCAGACCTACCGGCTCGACGACGGCCCCACGCTCGAGATCGCCGGCTCCTCGCTTTTCGTCGCGCTCAATGACGGCGAGCGGATGCAGACGCGGCATGTCCTCTCGGACGAGCCGCTGCGCTTCGCGATGCTGCAGGTCGACCCCGAATTCGCCGGCGCGGAGCTCGGCGCGGCCTTCGAGGGCCTGCGCCAGCGCCTCGCCGACAATGGTCCGGAGCCGGGCCTCATGCTCGCGCCGGCCGATATCGCGCAATGCGCCCTGGCGGTGCAGATGATCGAAAGCCCCGCCATCGGGGGCGCGCGGCGGCTGCATCTCGCCGCCAAGGCGATCGAGCTGCTCGCGACGGTGATCGACCGGCTGGTGGGAGACCAGCCGAGATCCGTGCGGCGACTCTCGCCGCGGGCGCTCGAGCAGATCCGCGCGGCGCGCGAGATCCTCGTCGCCGGCCCCCGCGAGCCGCCGACGCTCACGGAGCTGTCCCGCAGCGTCGGCCTCAACGCGACCAAGCTGACGGCCGGCTTTCGCCAGGTCTTCGGCACCAGCGTGTTCGGCTATCTGCAGGAATACCGCCTGCAGCAGGCCTTCGAGCTCATCCGCTCCGGCGCCATGGGGGTGACGGAAGCGGCCTATCACGTCGGCTATACGCCGGCGCATTTCAGCAGCCTGTTCCGCAAGCGCTTCGGCATGCCGCCGAGCGAGCTGCGCTGAGGGCGCCACCGGCGCGGCGTGCGGAATGGCAGTTGTTTTGAATTATTTTACATTACTTCGGATGAAATACTGCGAGCATCGCAAGCCTTCCCGGTTGTGCGGATTCGCTTCCCCGGCGCACAGAAAGACGCGCTTGGCTCTTGCCTCGCAAGGGATTGGGGGAATTTCGTGATGACCATCGATGGCACTCGTTCGCGCCGCTCGCGCCGGGCCGGCTCTTCTCGCGGCAAGGCCGTCTGTTCTGTCCGGCGCGGCCGCTATGCGATCCTCGGCTTCGCGCTGCTGGCCCAGCCCTTCGCGATGCTCGAAGAGGCGCGCGCGCAATCTGCCGGCGAGCAGACGCCGCTCGACACGGTCGTCGTGGAGGGGCGTCCCGAGACCGGGATCGGCCCTGTCGACGGCTATGTCGCGCGCCGCACCACGACCGCGACCAAGACCGACACGCCGCTGATCGAGACGCCGCAATCCGTGACGGTCATCACGCGCGACCAGATGGACGACCAGTCGGCCCAGAGCGTCGGCGAGGTGCTGCGCTACACCGCCGGCGTGCTCGGCGAGACGCGCATGTCGACCGGCCGCTACGACAGCGTCTTCATCCGCGGCTTCGGCGGCTACGGCTCCACCGCCGGCTATGTGAACTATCTCGACGGGCTGCGCGTGCTGCGCGGCGCCAATTACCTCGTGCCGACGACCGAGCCCTGGGGCCTCGAGCGCGTCGAGGTGCTGCGCGGCCCCTCCTCGGTCATCTTCGGCCAGGTAAGCCCCGGCGGCATCGTCAACCAGATCAGCAAGCGCCCGACCGACTACGCCTTCGGCGAGGTGCAGCTCCAATACGGCTCCTTCGGCCGCTTCCAGACCGCCTTCGACTTCGGCGGGCCTGCCAATGCCGACAAGACCATCCTCTATCGCTTCATCGGTCTCGGCCGCTTCGCCGACACCCAGGTCGACCATACCAAGGAGCAGAGGGTCTATCTCGCGCCCTCCATCACCTTCCGGCCGAACGACCAGACCAACCTGACGATCCTCGCCTCCTACCAGAAAGACCCCGAGACGGGCTTCTACGGCTTCCTGCCGGCGGTCGGCACCGTGCTGCCCAACGTCAACGGGAAGCTGCCGACCCGCTTCTTCCCCGGCGAGCCCGGCTATGAGGGCTACAGCCGCGAGAACCTGCAGATCGGCTACCTGTTCGAGCACAAGTTCAACGACATCTTCACGGTGCGCCAGAACCTGCGCTTCGCCGACATGAATTCGGAGGTCCGCACGGTGGCGCTCGCAGCTCTCGCGGCCGACCAGCGGACCGCGACGCGCCGCGTCCTGCATGCGATCGAGGCGGCCAGGACCTTCACGATCGACAACCAGATCCAGGCCGATTTCCAGACCGGTCCCCTCACCCACAAGCTGCTCGCCGGCTTCGACGTGCAATGGGTCGACGCCACGACGAAGCTCGGCACCGGCACGGTCGTGCCGAAGCTCGACATCTTCAACCCCATCTATGGCGGTTTGCCCTTCGCCGAGCCGGCGCTCGCGCAGACCGACCAGACGCAGACGCAGGTCGGCCTCTACGCACAGGACCAGATCAAGCTCGACCGCTGGACGCTGCTGGCAGGCCTGCGGGTCGACCGGGCCCGCTCCGACCTGCTGACGGTCGCGACCGGCGCGCACACCAAGAAGGACGACACGGCGACCACCGGCCGCCTCGCGCTGATGTACAATTTCGACAACGGCCTCGCGCCCTATGCGAGCTGGTCGACCTCCTTCGATCCGGCTGCCGGCGTGAGCTTTGCGGGCGTTCCCTTCGAGCCGACCCGCGGCAAGCAGTTCGAGGTCGGCCTGAAGTATCAGCCGCCGGGCTCGGACCTGCTTCTCCAGGCCTCGCTCTACGACCTCACCCAGACCAACGTTCTGACCACGGATCCGGCCCATATCGGCTTCCAGATCCAGACCGGCGAGGTGCGCTCGCGCGGCGTCGAGCTCGAGGCGCGGATGAAGGTCCTGCGCAACTTCGACATCGTCGCGGCCTATGCCTACACGGATGTCGAGATCACCAAGAGCAACGGCGTCGACCTCGGCAAGCGCCCGCCGGTCGTGCCCGAGCACATGGCGTCGATCTGGGGCCACTACGTGTTCCGCGAGGGGCCGCTCGCGGGCCTCGCGCTCGGCGCCGGCGTCCGCTATGTGGGCGACGGGGCGGGCGATGCCGCCAACACCTACTTCACCCCCTCCTATGTCCTGGTGGACGCGATGGCGAGCTACGATTTCGGCGCCTATAATCACCGGATGAAGGGCTGGAAGCTGCAGGTGAACGCCCGCAACCTCTTCGACAAGGAATACGTCTCGGGCTGCTATTCGCTGACCGGCTGCAACTACGGCCTGCGGCGGACCCTGCTCGCGACGCTGTCGTATCGGTGGTGACGGAGCTGCGACGGACCGATCCGCCGGCCTGGCGACGCAGCGGGCCGGCCGCTGCGCCGACGCCGGTCGCGCTGGCCGACACCTGGCAGCGGGATATTGTCGCGCCGCACGGCGAAACCTACCGGATCCTGGTGGCAGCGCCGCGCGCGCCCGCGCCCGCAGGTGGCTTCCCGCTCCTCTGCCTCGTCGACGGCAACGCGCTCTTCCCGATCGCGGTCGAGACGGCTCGGCTGCAGAGCCGCCGGCCCGACGTCACGGGCGTGCCGCCGGCCGTGATCCTCGGCATCGGCTATCCGGGAGAGCCGGCCTTCGATCCCGACCGCCGCTGCCGGGACCTGCTGCCGGAGGAAGCGGCTGACCGCTTCCTGGACTTCATCGAGCGCACCGCCATACCGGCGGTGGCCGAGCGGGCGCCGGTCGACCGGCGGCGACTTTCCATCGTCGGCCATTCGTTCGGCGGCCTGTTCGCGCTTCATGCCCTCTTCGCGCGCCGCGGCCTTTTCGCCGCCCATGTCGCCGGAAGCCCGTCGATCTGGTGGAACGAGCGGGCGATCCTCGCCGAGGAAGCGCGGTTCCGCCTCGCCGCCGGCCCGTCGGACGCAAGGCTGCTGATCACGGTCGGCGGCGCGGAGCAGACCGTGGCGGAGGGCGCCGACGCGGCGCGCGCCGAGCGGGTGCGGATGGCGCGGATGATCGACAATGCCCGCGAGATGACGGAGCGCCTTTCCGCCTCCGGCAAGGTTGAGAGCCGCTTCGCGTTGCTGGCGGGCGAGAACCACATATCGGTCATCCCGGCGATGCTGGCGCGCGCGGTCGCCTTCGCGCTGGCGGATGGCCGCGACAGACAGGCCGAGCCATGATCCGGGCGATCCGCCGAGCCTTTCTTTCGCTGCTCTGCGCGCTGGCGATCGGCGTCGCGGCGCTGTCGGCGCGCGCCGAGCCCGTGCGGGTGACCGATGTGCTCGGCCGCACCGTGACGCTGCCGGCGCCGGCCAAGCGGATCGTGCTCGCGCAAGGACGGCAGCTCAACGCCCTCGGCCTGATCCATCCCGACCCCGTCTCGCTGCTCGCCGGCTGGGGCAACGATTATCCGCGTCAGAACGCCGATGCCTATGCGCTCTACGTCGCGAAATTCCCGGCGATCGCCAATCTGCCGACGGTCGGCGACGGCACCGCTCCGGCCAATTTCTCCTTCGAGAAGGCCGTCGCGCTCTCGCCCGACCTGGTGATCCTCAGCCGCTCGCTCGCCGGCGACCGGCGCGGACCGAGCGACCTGATCGAGAAGTTCGAGGCCGCGGGCATCCCGGTGGTGGTGATCGACTTCTTCCTGCAGCCGCTCCGCGACACGGTGCCGAGCCTGCGCATCCTCGGCACGCTGATCGGCCGCGGGCAGGCGACCGAGGACTACATCGCCTTCTACGAAGCCCATCGCGCCCGTCTCGCCGAGCGGCTCGCCGGCGCGCCGCGCCCGACCGTCTTCATCCACGCGCATGCGGGCGGCGCCGAATGCTGCTTCTCGCCCGGCCGCGGCACGCTTGACGATTTCATCACGGCGGCGGGCGGCACCAACATCGCGGCGGCGCTCCTGCCGGGCGCGACCGGACAGATCAGCCTGGAGGCGCTGATCACCCGCGACCCCGCCTTCTACGTGGCGACCGGCGGCACCCATCTCGCCAGGAGCCATGGGCTCGTGCTCGGCATCGGCGTGTCGCGCGAGACCGCCGACCGGAGCTTTACGGCGCTGCTGGCCGATCCGGGCCTGGCGACCCTCTCGGCCGTCCGCAAGGGCGACGCCTACGGGCTGTGGCATCTGTTCAACGACACGCCCGCCCATATCGTGGCGATCGAGCGGCTGGCGAAATGGTTCCATCCGGACCGCTTCGCCGATCTCGACCCGGAGGCGACGCTCGCCGAGATCTCGCGGCGCTTCTCGGCGATCCCGCTCGAAGGCACCTTCTGGACCGGCCCGCCCCCCGCCGCGAAGCCGTGAGCGCCATGACGGATCGCGCCGGCGCCGAGACGCAGCCGAGCCTCGTCGGCCAGCGCGCCCTCGACGGCTACCGCCGGCTGCTGCGCCGGCGGCTCCTGCTGGTCGCGGGGCTCGCCGTCCTGTCGCTGGCGGCGCTCCTCGCCGACCTGACGACCGGCCCGTCGGGCCTGGGTCTCGGCGCGCTCTGGGAGGCCGCCACGGGCGCGCCGGAGGCGAGCCGCGCCGCTTCCGTGATCTTCTGGCAGGTCCGCCTGCCGGTGGCGCTGATGGCGCTGCTCGTCGGCGCGGCGCTCTCGCTGGCGGGCGCCGAGATGCAGACGGTGCTCGACAATCCGCTGGCGAGCCCGTTCACGCTCGGCGTCTCGGCCGCCGCCTCGCTCGGCGCCGCGCTGGCGATCGCCTTCGGCATCGGCCTTCCCTTCCTGCCGCAGGGCCTGATCGTCTCCGGCAACGCCTTCGCGTTCGCCTTCGGCTCGGTCCTGCTGCTGCAATTCGTCGCGAGCCGGGGCGGCGGCGGGCCCGACGTGCTGGTGCTGTTCGGCATCGGCCTCGTCTTCACCTTCAACGCGCTGCTGGCGCTGGCGCAGTTTCTCGCCTCGGCCGATGCGCTTCAGCAATTCGTCTTCTGGAGCCTCGGGAGCCTCGGCCGGGCGCGCTGGTCCTCGATCGCGGTGCTCGCGGCGGCGATCGCGCTCGTGCTGCCCTTCTCGCTCGCCTCCGCCTGGTCGATGACGGCGCTGCGGTTCGGCGAGGAGCGGGCCGCCAGCTACGGCATCGACACGCGGCGCCTGCGCTTTCTCTCGCTGTTGCGCATCAGCCTGCTGGCCGCCACCGCCGTCGCCTTCGTCGGCACGATCGGCTTCGTCGGCCTGGTCGGCCCGCATATCGCGCGCATGCTGATCGGCGAAGATCACCGCTTCTTCCTGCCGGCGAGCGCCCTGACGGGGGCGGCCGTGATGTCGTTCGCCTCGGTGGCGAGCAAGCTCGTGGTTCCGGGCATCGTCCTGCCGGTCGGGATCGTCACGGCGCTGGTCGGCCTGCCGGTCTTCTTCCTGCTGATCCTGCGCCGGGCCCGATGACGGCGGCCGCAACATCCCTCTTCGTCGAGCGCCTGTCGGCCGGCTATCGCGGCCGGCCGGTGCTGCACGACCTCACCCTGTCGCCCCTGCCGGCCGGGAGCATGACGGCGCTGGTCGGCCCGAACGCGGCCGGCAAGTCGACGCTTCTACGCGCCATCGCGGGCCTCGTGCCGGCCACCGGCGCGATCCGCCTCGGCGGTCTCGATCTCGCGGCGGCCGACCGCCGCCGGCGGGCGGGCGCGATCGGCTTCATGCCGCAGAGCCTGCCGGACGGCGCGGAGCTGACGGTGCTGGAGGGCGTGGTCGCGGCCCTGAGGGCGGCGCCGGCCGACGACACGGCGCCGCATCCGCAGGACGTTCACCTGCGGGCCGTCGCGGTGCTCGAGCGGCTCGGCATCGCCGAGCTGGCGCTGCGCGGCCTCGGCCGGCTCTCGGGCGGGCAGCGGCAGATGGCGAGCCTCGCCCAGACGATCGTCCGCGACACGCTGCTCCTCCTGTTCGACGAGCCCACCAGCGCGCTCGACCTCCTGCACCAGGTAGAGGTGATGTCGGTGCTGCGCGGCCTTGCAGA
>JBDHTH010000068.1:0-9631 GCA_039808545.1 Phreatobacteraceae bacterium
AACCGCCGCGAGCCAGTCCGCGAAGGAAACCGCTTCTTCCGTTTCCGGCAACGCCAGCACGCCGCATTGTTCGGCTGCCTCGATCACATTGGCCCGCATGCGCTCGCCATTCACGCGCGTGACCTGGGTGTGCTGGGTGATGACCGGCGTGATGCGCCCCGCGCCAAGCTCGACCGCCTTTTCGACGACGAAGTCGAGACGGGCATGCTTGATCGGCTCAAAGCAGGCTGCTCACGCCGATGCCCAACATGCCGGCGATCCTTCAACTCGCGACCTACGCGAATCCGGTGCGCTTCGGCCGCCTGGCTGTTTCGCAACCGCCTTTGCCTAGGCATCCGTCACCGCGCGAACGATATCTTGCGGTAGAATCCCGTATTTGGCCTGGAGATGGGGCACCGAGCCGCATTCGATGAACGCGTCCGGCAAGCCGATCCGCGCGAGGCGGCGCACAGCGCCGTGGTTGAAGAGCGCCTCCGCGACCTGGCTCGCCAATCCGCCGGCCGAGACATGGTTCTCGGCCACGACGAGCCGGTCCACCCGGCTCGCCAGGGCCGCGACGGCATCGGCGTCAAAGGGCTTCAGCGTCGGCATATGCAGCACCGCCGCGCAGATGCCGCGCTCGGCTAGAACGGCGGCGGCCTCCAGGGCGCGCTGCGTCATGAAGCCGGTCGAAACGATGCCGACGTCGCCGCCGTCCCGCACCAAAGCGGCCTTGCCGATCCGGAACGCGTAACGCGCCGGGTCGAGCACCACAGGCACGGCCGCGCGCAGCAGGCGCATATAGACCGGGCCGTCGTGATCGGCGATCGCATGCGTCGCCTGCATGATGTCGGTGGCATCGCACGGGTCGATCACCACCAGCCCCGGCACCATGCGCATCAAGGCGAGATCCTCGGTCGCCTGATGAGTGCCGCCATATCCGGTCGTAAGCCCGGGCAGGCCGGCGACGATCTTGACGTTCAGCTTCGCATGGGCGCAGGCGATGGCGACGAAATCATAGGCCCGCCGCGTCGCGAAGACGCCATAGGTGGTGCAGAAAGGCGTGCGGCCCGTATGCGCGAGGCCGGCCGAAACCGCCACGAGGTTCTGCTCCGCCATGCCGACATTGAAGAAGCGCTCCGGGAACGCATCCCGGAACGGGTAGATATCGGTGTATTTGCCGAGATCGGCCGTGAGCCCGACGATGTCGTTTCGCGCATGGCCGAGCTCGACCAGCGCCTTGCCGAAAGGCGCCTCGATGCTGGTGCCCGCCACCTGCTCGCTCTCGCCCATGGCGCGCGTGCGCCCGCCCCTCGCCGCCTCAGCCATGGGCGTTCGCCTCCAGCTCGATGAGAAGATCATCCCATTCGCCGGGCTCGACCCGCACGAAATGGGCCTTTTCGCGCTGCTCCAACGTCCGCACGCCCTTGCCCGGCAGGGTCCGCAGGACGATCGCCTTGGGCTTTCGGTCGCGGCTGCGCGCGCCATGCAGGGCGTGCACGAGCTGGCTCATGTCGTTGCCGTCGATCTCGCTGACGACGAAGCCGAAGGCGCGCCACTTGTCGGCGACGGGCTCTATCTCGATCACTACTTTGCCGTCCGCCTGGATGCCGTTGCAGTCGACCAGGGCGACCAGGTTGTCGAGGCCGAAATGTCCGGCCGACATCGCGGCCTCCCAGGTCGACCCCTCCTGCATTTCGCCGTCCGAGAGCTCGACGAACACCCGGGCGTCGCCGCCGTCGAGCCTGAGGCCGAGCGCCATGCCGACTGCCTGGCCAAGTCCGTGACCGAGCGAGCCGCCGGTCATCTCGACGCCCGGCGTGGTGTCGAGGGTCGACATGTCGAGCCGGCTGCCATCGGCGCCATAGGTCGACAATTCCTCGACCGGAATGACGCCGGCCTCGGCCAGCGCCGCCCAGAGCGCGATCGAATAATGGCCCGTCGACAGCACGAAGCGGTCTCGGCCCGCCCAGCGCGTGTCGGCGGGATCGTAGCGCAATTCGTGGAAGTAGAGCGCCGCCAGCGTATCGGCGATGCCGAGGCCCTGGCCGATATAGCCCTGCCCCAACTGCCGGGCCATGCCGATCATATGCCGGCGCAAGGCCAGGGCCTTGCCCTGGAGAAAGGCGATCGGCGCGGGATCGACGGGATGGTTCACGCGGGCCATGGCGGGCTTCCTGTGATCTTGCTGTCAGACGAGCAGGCTCGCCGGCGCTTCGAGCCGCGCGCGGAAGGCGCCGACCAACGCGGCGCCAGTGGCAACGCTGATTACGCGCGGATCGAGCGAGACGGTGACGGTCAACGCCTGCGCCACGACCGCGGCGTCGTCGCGGATGAGCACGCGCTTGCCGGCCGGGCCATAGGCCAGCGCGCTCGCATGGGTCGGGCGCAGCGCGGCCGCGATGCCGTCGATGCCGGGCAGACCAACACGGGTGATGGAGGTGGCGCCGCCAGTGTACGCGTCCGCCCGCAGCGTGCCGGCTAAGGCTCCGGCCGCGAGCGCCTTGGTCTCGCGCATGATCGCGGCGATGCCGAGGCGTTCGGCTTGCCGCAGCACCGGCACCGCCGATGCGTCATCGCGGAGAATGGCGATGTCGACATGATCGTGCCGGACCATCGCGCCATTTCGCAGCGACAGGTTGGCGTCCGGCGTCGCGCTCAGCGCCATTGCCCAGGCCTTTGTGACGAAATCGTCGAGCGTGACCAGGTCGGAGGGCACACCATCGACGCCGCGCGGCATGGCCTCGTTCACCCGCTCCAGCAGCGCGAGCAGCGCATCGATGGGGATATGGGCGGTGATGTAGCCCGGAGCGACGGCGCGCGTGTCGGAAACGATCGGAGGCGCGAACGCTTCGACAGCCGATTCTTCGTCCAAGGCGACATCGTCGCGCAAGATCGGCGGCGCGACGCCGACATCGGCCCGGAGCCGCGCCATCGCGGCCGCGACCGCGTCGCGCACATTGCGTTCGAGAATGCGTCCGCGCGGTCCCGAGCCGCGCAGATCGGCTAAGTCGACACCCAGCTCCGCCGCCAGGGCCCGTGCGCGCGGCGAGGCGGCTATGCGGTTCGATGCCATCGGTCCGGGCGCTTCGGTCTCGCCGGCGTCCGTCGCCTCGGAAGCCCGGCTTGCCGTCTCGACGACCGGCGCGGGCGCATTTCCGCCGCCCGCGCTCAGCACCGCGATGCGCTCGTTCACCGGAACGTCGCTGGAGCCGGCCGGCACGACGATCTCGGCGAGGATACCAGCCTCGGACGCCTCCAGCTCGAGCGTTGCCTTATCGGTCTCGATCTCGGCAATGACGTCGCCGGCCGCGACCCTATCGCCCTCGCGTTTCAGCCAGCGGGCGAGATGGCCCTTCTCCATCCCCAGAGACAGGGCCGGCATCAGGATGTCGACCGCCACGGCTCAGCGCCCGCCTTCGACGAGGCCGCGCACGGCTTCGATGATCTTCTCCTGGGACGGGATCACGGCCGATTCCAACCGATCGTTGAACGGCATCGGCACGTCGAGCGCCGCGATCCGCGCGACCGGCGCGTCGAGCCAGTCGAACGCCTTCTCCATCACGATCGCCGACAGCTCGGCGCCGAAGCCGCCGGTCCGGCAGGCCTCATGCACGATCGCCAGGCGCTTGGTCTTGCGCACCGAGGCGAGGATCGTCTCCTCGTCGAGCGGCTTGATGGTGCGCGGGTCGATGACCTCGACGCTGATCCCCTCGCGCTCAAGCTGGACGGCGGCCGACAGCGCGCGCGCGACCATCGCCTGCGTCGCCACGATGGTGACGTCGGTGCCCGCGCGGCGGATCGCGGCCTTGCCGATCGGAATGGCGTAGGGCTCTTCCGGCACCGGGCCGGTCTGGCCGAGATAAAGCATCTTATGCTCGAGGAAGATCACCGGGTTGTCGTCGCGGATCGCGGCCTTCAGCAGCCCCTTGGCGTCGTAGGGCGTCGACGGCGCGATCACGACGAGGCCGGGGATATGGGCGAACCAGGCCTCCAGGCTCTGGCTGTGCTGCGCCGCCAGGCGGATGCCGCCGCCCTGGGGCCCGCGAATGACGAGCGGCACCTTCGCGATTCCGCCGTTCATGAAGCGGAACTTGGCGGCCTGATTGACGATCATGTCCATCATCTGCGTGACGAAGTCGAAGATCTGGACTTCGACGACAGGCCGCAGGCCCGCGATGGCGGCGCCGACGCCGGTGCCGCAGAACGCGGCCTCGGTGATCGGCGTATCGCGCACGCGCTCGGCCCCGAACCGCTCGGCGAGGCCCTTGGTGACCTGGAAGATGCCGCCCGTCTCGGCGATGTCCTCGCCGAGCAGGAAGACGTCCCCGTCGCGCTCCATCTCCTGCCGCAAGGCCTCGTTGAGCGCCTCCGTGAAGGTCAGCTCGCGCGCGCCCGCCGAGCCGGGCTCGCGATGCGCCACATGGGGCGCGTAGACGGCCGTATCGAGGATGCGCATACTCGGCTCGGCGCTGCGCGTGGCGAAGGCGATGGCCTCCTCGATCTCGGCCTCCACCGCTCCCTTCACGCCATCGATGCGGTCCTCTTCGATGCCGGCCTCGCGGCGCATGCGCTCCTCCAGCCGCACCAGCGGATCGCGCGCGATCCAGAAGGCCATGTCGTCATCGCTGCGCGGTTCGCGCAGATTGGCGCGCATGCTGTGGGGCCCCCACCGCCAGGTCATCGCCTCGACGAGGCTTGGCCCCTGGCCGGCGCGGGCGCGCTCGATCGCGTCCCCGAGGACGGTCATGACCTCGACCGCGTCGTTGCCGTCGATCGTCGTGCCGGGCACGCCATAGGCGCTGGCGCGCATGGCGATCTGCTCGACCGAGGTCGTCTTGTGGAAGGCGGTGTTCAGCGCGTAGTGGTTGTTCTCGCACACGAAGACCATGGGCAGCTTCCACACCGCCGCAAGGTTCATCGCCTCGTGGAACACGCCCTGGTTGGCCGCGCCGTCGCCGAAGAAGGCGATCGTGACCTGCCGCGTGCCGCGCAGCTTGGCGGCGAGCGCCGCGCCGGTGCCGATCGGCATGGTGGCGCCGACGATGCCGTTGGCGCCGAGAATGTTGAGATCGAGATCCGCGATATGCATGGAGCCGCCGAGACCGCGGCAATAGCCGGTCTCCCGCCCCATCAACTCGGCCATCATGCGCCCGACATCGGCCCCCTTGGCGATGCAATGGCCATGGCCGCGGTGATAGCTGCCGACATAGTCCTCGGCCGCGAGATGAAAGCATGTCCCGGCGGCGATCGCCTCCTCGCCGGCATAGCTATGGGCCGTTCCCTTGATGACTCCCTTCTTGAACAGCTCGATCGCATGCTCCTCGAAGCGGCGGATGCGCAGCATGGTCTCGTAGAGCCGCAGCATCGCCTCCGGGCTGGCACCGAGATTGGCGCCGGCAGTCGCAGGCACCTGTCGCGGCTTCGTATCAATTGCAGTCATCATTATCCTCGGAGCGACACGGGGCGGCCGGCTTGCGGCTCAATCCCGGTAGATGATGCCCGCGGCGCAAAAGCCGCCGTCGACGGTGAATTCCTGTCCGGTCACGTAGCCAGCCTCGTCCGAGGCCAGGAACGCCACCGCGGACGCGATCTCCTCGGGCTCGCCATAGCGCCGCATCGGCGTTGCCTGGGCGATCGCGGCGCGGATGGCCGGGGAGTGGTTGGCCTTGGTCATCGGCGATTCCACGGGGCCCGGCGACACCGCGTTGACGGTGACACCATGCTCGGCCAGCTCGACCGCGGCGGCCTGCATCAGGCTGATCACGCCGCCTTTGGAAGCGCCGTAGGCGCTGCGATAGGAATAGCCGCGCTGGGCGCAGGTCGAGCCGATCATGACGATGCGGCCGAAGCCCTGCGCCGCCAGATGCGCGGCGGCGGCGCGCGTGCAGAGGAAAGTGCCGGTCAGGTTGACGCCGAGAATGAGGTTCCAGACCTCCGGCGTCATATCGAGCAGTCTGACGGCGCGGCTGAGCCCCGCGCTCGTCACCAGGATATGCAGCCCGCCGAGGCCGGCGACGGCCGCCGCGACGGCCGCGTCGACCTCTCCCGCATCGGCGACGTCTGCCATCAGCGGCAGCGCCTTGCCCCCAGCCTCGGCGATCTCGGCAGCGACGGAGGCGGCTGCCTCCGCGCTCCGGTCGAGGATTGCGACGCTCGCCCCCTCTCCGGCCAAGCGATGCGCGACCGCCCGGCCGATGCCACTGCCGGCGCCGGTCACCAGCGCCGCGCGTCCCGAAAACCGCCCGCCGCACATGGCCGGCACCGCCGCGCGAGGACCGATCATGACCGCGTCGGCGTCACGGCCGGTGCCGCGGATTTCGGCGCGTCGGGCGTCATGCGGAGCGAGGCAGCGATGATAGTGACCATGACGGAAGCGCCGGCCAGAACCATCAAGGCGAGGCTGAAATTGCCGGTGGCGTCGCGGACCCAGCCGACCATGTAGGGGCCGAGGAAGCCGCCGAACTGCGCGACGCAGTTGATGAAGGCGATGCCGCCGGCCGCCGATGCCCCGACCAGATAGCTCGTCGGCAAGGTCCAGAAGACGCCGTTCTGGCCCCAGACGCCGATCGCCGCGACGCAGAGCAAGATGAAGGCAAGCGTCGGCGAGCCCGCCATCGCGCTGGCGAACAGGCCTATCCCGCCGACCAGAGCGCTGATCGCGACATGGTACTTGCGCTCGCCGGTCTTGTCGGAGTGGCGCGCGACCAGCAGCACCGAGATGAAGGCGCAGATATAGGGAATGCTGGTGAGGAAACCGATCTGCAGCGGCGTGAGATCGCCGAAACTCTTGATGATCAGCGGCAGCCAGAACAGGACGCCGTAGACGCTGACCGCGTAGAAGAAATAGATCGCGGTCAGGGCCATGACGCGCCGGTCGCGCAGGAAGGAGCCGATCGAACCATGGGCGACGGCCGGATTGGCGCGCGCTTCCGCCGCCAGGGTGCCGGTCAGCCAGGATTTCTCCTCATCGTTCAGCCAGCTCGCCTGCTCCGGACGATCGGTCAGGTAGAACAGGATCACGACGCCGAGGATGACCGAGGGAAGCCCCTCGATGATGAACATCCACTGCCAGCCGCTGAAGCCGGCGATGCCGGCCGTCGACTGGATCAGCCAGCCCGAAAGCGGCGCGCCGATGATCGAGGAGACCTGCGCGGCGCTGAAGAAGGCCGCGAAGGCCTTGCCGCGATGCGCATTGGGAAACCAGTAGGTGAAGTAGAGAACGATGCCCGGCACGAAGCCGGCCTCCGCCGCGCCGAGCAGGAAGCGCAGCACGTAGAAATGCATCTCGGTCTGCACGAAGGCGAAGCAGGACGAGATGATGCCCCAGGTGATCATGATGCGGGCGAGCCAGATGCGCGGCCCGACCCGGTTCAGGATCAGGTTGCTCGGCACCTCGAGCAGCGCATAGCTGATGAAGAAGATGCCGGCGCCGAAGCCATAGGCCGCGGCCGAGAATTTGAGATCCTCGTTCATCTTCAGGGCCGCGAAGCCGATATTCACCCTGTCGATGTAGTTGAAGAAGAACAGCAGGCAGGCGAAATAAACGATCCGCCTATAGAGCTTGCCGACGACGGCCTTTTCGGTCTGGTCTTCCATTGGGTCCCCCTCCCTCGATCAGTCTTTGTCGAGCCCGCCGGTCACGTTCAGCCGTTCGGCGGTCATGTAGTCGGGCGCGTCGATGGCCAGCCATGCGAGCATCCCGGCCATCTCGTCCGTATCGGTGCGGCGGCCGAGCGGAATGCGCGCCGTGCGCTCGGCCTTGAAGGTGGCGAGATCGCTGCGCCCCGCGAGTTCGCAGAAGATCGCCTCGGTGCGCTGCTGCAGCGGCGTATCCATCATGCCGGGCGATAGGCTGTTGACGCGGATGCCGTGCGGCGCCAGCGCGACGGCGCCGCTGCGCGTGAGCGAATCGACCGCCGCCTTGGTCGCCGCATAGGCGGCGTAGTGCGGCAGCGCCATCCGCGCCGCCGCCGAGGTGACGTTGATGATGCGGCCCCCGCCCTGCGCCGCCATGGCCCTGCCGGCCGCCGCCATCGACAACGCGATCGCGCGCACATTGACGAGCAGCGCCATCTCCCAGGCGCGGGCCGTCATGGCGAGGAAATCCTCGGCCGGCGCGAAGGCCGCGCAGTTGATCAGGACATCCAGTCGCCCTGCCGCGGCCAGGGTCTGTGCGACCATGGCTTCGGGCCCGTCAGCGCTGGAAAGATCGACGGGGATCGCGACGGCGCCGGGCGTCAGCGCGCGACATGCGGCGGCGGTCTCCTCCGCCCCCTCGCCATTGATGTCGGCGATCGCGACGACCCAGCCGCGCGCGGCCATCAGCCGCGCCGTCGACGCGCCCAGCCCCTGCGCGCCGCCGGCTACAAGCGCAACCTTCCCGACCATGGCGATTCCTCATGCGGCTCTTTGTTGCCGCCATCAGATATCCGATATATCTGATCTGTCAACACTCTATGGCATGGCCGTGCAGAGGACTTTTCAGGCAAAGAAAATGTCGACGGGCGCGGGGTCGATTTCCATCGAGCTGCGCATCAAGGTCCGGAACCGCTTGATCTGGGCCGCGAGGAGCGCGGTGGCGCCGTCGATATCGCCGGCCGAGAGACGCCGCGCGATCTGCTCGTGCTCGACGAGCGAGGAAACCGGCTCGCTCGGCCGCGGCGCGTTGAGATGGGCGCGTAAGGTCGTGACCTTCGCTTCGATCATGCCGTAGTTGTTGGCCAGGTAGCTATTCCCGCAATGGGCGAAGAAGGCCAGGTGAAACTGCGCATCGAGCTCGCGGTAACGCTCGACCGAGCCGCGATCCAGCGCTGCCCGCATCGCATTGGTGATGTTGTCGATATCGGCCACGAGGCGGCCGGCGGCGCGGTGCATGGCCAGCCGCAGCGCGTTCACCTCCAGGATCAGGCGGAGCTCGCAGAGCTCGGTCACCTCGCCATTGGCGAGCTCGAAGACGAAGGTTCCGGAATGCGGCACCACGACGACCAGGCCTTCGCGCTGCAACTGCACGAGCGCCTCGCGCACCGGCGTCTTGCTGATCCCGAATTCGTCGGCGAGGACCTTTTCGTAGAGCGGCGACCCGAGCGGATAGAGGCCCGTGACGATGCCGGTGCGGATCTTGTCCAACGCAAGCGCCGTCAGCGATTTCGGCTTCGCAATCTTCCGGCTCGTCAGTGACATCATAAGCCTGATCTGCCATCTAATAGCCCGGCTGAAAAGACCTGTTGCCGGCACGCCCTTCCGGGCGGCGCATGTGATCGCTGCACGGACCCGACGGCGGCACCCATCCGGATCGCGAGACTGGGGCCGACCTCAAATCGCCGGAGCACGTCCGCAAGCGCAACGAGCGCCTGACAGGACCCCTGGTCAAACTCCAGCCTCGCAGGACGTTTCGGTAACGAGATCGGTCAGATGAACGGCGCGGGCGTCCTCTCGGCCTGCAGCATCGCCGGCAACGCGCGCACGTCGTCGTGGCGCTCGAGCGCGTCGATATAGGCGAGGAGCCGCGCGGCCTGCTCGGATGTCAGCGCCATCATGGCGAGTTCGGTCGCCTTGGCCCGCAAGCGCTCATTCGGAAGCGGATTCCCGGGCGCGCCGAGCGCCGGATCGACGCATGCCTGAAAGAGCCCGCCCGACCTGTCGCGGACGA